>JAPKCG010000017.1 GCA_028823055.1 Sphingomonas bacterium | reverse complement strand
GTCGTCTTCCCCGCCGCGATCCTGCAGCCGCCGTTCTTCGATCCGAACGCCGATCCGGCGGTGAATTATGGCGGTATCGGCGCGGTCATCGGCCACGAACTTTCGCACCATTTCGACGATCAGGGTCGCAAGTTCGATCCGAAGGGCAATTTTTCCGAATGGTGGACGCCGCAGGATGTCGAACGGTTCAAGGGTTATACGGACAAGGTCGTCGCCCAATATGGCGCCTATGAACCGGTCAAGGGCAGCAAGGTCAATGGCGAGCTGACACTGGGTGAGAATATGGCCGATCTGGCGGGCGTCAATGTCGCGCTTGACGCCTATCACATCTCGCTGGATGGCAAGACGCCGCCCGTCATCGACGGCTTCACCGGCGACCAGCGGTTCTTCCTGGGCTTCGGTCAGATCTGGCAGACCAAGGCGCGCGAAGACGCATTGCGTCAGCAGGTGACGACCGATCCGCACACGCCGGGTATGTATCGCGGCTATGTCGTCCGCAACGTCGACGATTGGTATAAGGCGTTCAAGGTGCAGCCGGGCACGGCCTATTATCTGGCGCCAAAGGATCGTATCAAGGTCTGGTAATCGTTAGGCTTTCTTACGGGCCGCTTCGCGAGAAGCGGCCCGTTTTTCGTTTCAGGAGTATATTTTGCATGAACCGTATCCTGCTGACCGCGCTGCTAGGCGCGACCGCGACCGCTGGCATTGTGCACGCCCAAGCGACCAGTTCGCCTGCCAAACCCGCCAAGGCGGCGGTCGGCCCCGTCACCGCCAAGGCCAAGGCTGGCCCGCAGATCGGGACGTGGGGCTTCGACATTGCCGGCATGGATCGCAGCATCGCGCCGGGTGATGATTTCTACGGTTTCGCCAATGGCATCTGGGCGAAGGACACCGCGATCCCGGCGGATAAATCCAGCTATGGCGCGTTCGACGTCCTTGCCGACCTGTCGCGCGAACGCACGCGGACGATCCTCGAAAATGCCAAGGGTATGACGATCGGGACCGCCTATACGACCTTTCTCGATACAGCGGCGATCGATGCGAAGGGCCTGGCCCCGATCAAACCGTGGCTCGATACGATCAAGCGCTCGACGAAGGCGAATTACGCCGCGCTGGTTGCAGAAGCGGATCGGAACGGCGTCGGCGTGCCCTTCGGCACCGGTGTCGGTCAGGACGCGAAAAACCCCGATGTCTATGCAGTCGGCCTGCGCCAGTCCGGACTCGGCATGCCCGACCGTGATTATTATCTCGACGCGAAGAACGCCAAGGAAAAGGCGGCATATCAGTCGCATATCGCCAAGATGTTCAGCCTTGCCGGCGAATCCGATGCCGAGGCGCGCGCCAAGGCGGTCGTCGATTTCGAAACGCAGATCGCCAATGTCAGCTGGACCCGGATCGACAGCCGCGATGCGACCAAGACCTATAACAAGACCGCGGTCGCGGATCTAGCGCGGATGGCCCCCGGCTTCGACTTCGCGACCTATTTCAAGGATATCGGCACTCCCGTCGATACCGTGATCGTCGGTCAGCCGAGCGCGATCGCGGGGATTGCATCGTTGATCGACAAGGCACCGATCGGCGTGCTTCAGGATCAATTGCTGATCCGCAGCCTCGACAATTTCGCCGACGTGCTGCCGACCGCATTCGATCAGGAGCGCTTCGCTTTCTACGGCACGACGCTCTCGGGCACGCCCGAACAGGAAGACCGGTGGAAGCGCGCGGTCGGCTTTACGTCGTCGGCGCTGTCGGACGAGGTGAACAAACTTTACGTCGCCCGATATTTCCCGCCCGCGACGAAGGCGGCGGCGGACCAGCTGGTCAAGAACGTCATCGCCGCGATGGGTGCGCGGATCGACAAGCTCGACTGGATGGCCCCGGAAACGAAGGTCAAGGCGCATGAGAAGCTTGCGGCGTTCACGCCCAAGATCGGCTATCCCAGCCAGTGGCGGGATTATTCCAACCTCAAGATCGCCGCAGGCGATGCGTTTGGCAACGAATTGCGCGCGCAGCAATGGCGTCACGATTATAACATCAGCCATCTCGGCAAGCCGATCCAGCGCTGGGAATGGGGCATGACCCCGATGACGATCAACGCCTATGCCAATTTCGGCATGGTCGAGATCGTTTTTCCGGCAGCGATCCTCCAGCCGCCGTTTTTCGACCCGAAAGCGGACGCGGCGATCAACTATGGCGGGATCGGTGCCGTGATCGGGCATGAATTGTCGCATCATTTCGACGATCAGGGTTCGAAATATGATTCGCATGGCCAGCTGACCGACTGGTGGACCGATGAGGATGTCGCGCGTTTCAAGGCGCTGACCGCGAAGCTCGTCGCGCAATATGATCGATATGAGCCGTTGCCGGGCATGCACGTGAAGGGGGCGTTGACGCTGGGCGAAAACACCGCCGATCTCGCGGGGCTTTCGGTGGCTTACGATGCGTATAGGAAATCGCTCAACGGCAAGACCGCGCCCGTGATCGACGGCATGACCGGTGACCAGCGCTTCTACCTCGGCTGGGCGCAGGTGTGGCGGCGCAATTATCGCGAGGCGAATTTGAAACAACGGCTGCTGACCGATCCGCACAGCCCGTCAGAGCAGCGGACCTGGGTCGTGCGCAACCTCGACCCCTGGTACGCTGCCTACAAGCCCAAGGCGGATGGTAAAATCGTGCTCAAGCCAGACGATCGCGTGCGCATCTGGTGACGCCAATGCGCCGGTCGTCCATGGGGTGAACGACCGGTGCTTGACGTCGACCCCGCAAGCGCATGAAGACACGTCATGGCCAGTTTACCGCTTTCCGTCGCGACGAGCCCGACACGTTACGCCGCCATGATCGCCGGGGGTGCCAGCGTCGGTGCGGCGATGCTCGTCCTGTTTGTCGCCCACAGCGTCATCTTGGCAGCGGCCTTTCTCGCGGCGGGGATCGTCGTGGGCGGCGCGGTGATCGCGTGGCGCACGCTGGCGCCTGTCGCGAAAGCGGGACCGCGGGAGATCGACTGGGACTTTACGCGGGCGGTAGCGGAGGCGAGCGCGGACGCGGTCGCGGTCACCGATCGCGCCGGACGGCTGGTCTGTGCGAACGACGCTTATGAAAAGATGTTCGACGGTTTCCCGACTCCACCCGGATTGCCGCTGGTCGGCGATGGCGTGGCCGTGCTCGGCAAGGCGGGTCGGGCGGCGTGGCGCGATGGCCGCGCCAGTGCCAGCGGGTTTGCCACCGACAGGCAGAGCCTGAGCACGGAGATCGTCAGGGCGGGTGACGAATCGGATATGCTCGTTTGGCGGTTTGTGCCCATCATCGATCGCGATTTGGGGGAAATCGCCGCCGACCTGATCGCGGGAGAGGCCGGCGATCGGCTGGGGGCGAGCGGGGTGATGGCCGCGCTTGTCGATGCCAACGGTCGGATCAGGGCGGGCAATCGCGTGCTTGCGACGCGCGCGATCGGGCGGGATGAGCCGTTGGACGGCGCGGATTTCGCACGGCTGCTGATCACCGACAGCCGCGGTCTCGTCCGTTTCGAACGCGAAGGACTCGACGGCACGCCGCTGCGCGTGGTGCAAATGCCCGTCCTGATGGGAGAAAAGTCGCCGATCCTCGTCGCGTTGCTCGACGATACCGACACCGCGCCGGCGATCGGCGCGAGCGCGTCGGCGCATGTTCGCAGTCTCGTCAGCCTGATGCCGTTCGGCATGGCGCTGGTCGACCGCGAGGGACGGTTTTTACAGATGAACGATTCGTTCGTTCGCGCCGCCGGGGTCGACCCCACCGATCCGCCGCTGTACCCAGGCGACCTTGTCGTGCGGGAGGACAAGGCGGCGGTCGCCGACGCGATCCGGCGCTTTGCGGGGGGCGCGACGCATTCGAGCGATATGGCGGTGAGGCTCAAGGGGCATCCCGACGAACCCGTCGCTATGACAATCGCAGGTGCGCGAGGCCTTGGCGATGCCTCGGTGCTGCTCAGCCTGAAGGACAATTCGGAGGAAAGCCGCCTCAAGCGCGAAGTGGCGCAGGCCACGAAGATGCAGGCGGTCGGGCAGCTTGCGGGCGGCGTTGCGCACGATTTCAACAATATCCTGACCGCGATCATGGGCCATTGCGACCTGATGATGATGCGCCATTCGCCCGGCGACAGCGATTATGACGACATTCAACAAATCCGTACCAATTCGAACCGCGCGGCCAGCCTGACGCGACAATTGCTCGCGTTCAGTCGTCAGCAGACGCTGCGCCCGCAAATCCTGCAGCTTCCCGACGTGGTCGCCGAGGTATCGAACCTGCTCAAGCGCCTGATGGGCGAGACGGTAAAGCTCGACGTCAATCACGGGCGCGCTTTGGGTGCGGTACGCGCCGATCCGGGGCAGCTCGAACAGGTCGTCGTCAATCTCGCGGTCAATGCGCGCGACGCGATGCTGTCGGCCAACCCGACCGGCGGGGGGACGCTGACGATCCAGACGAAGGCGGTGACTGCCGCCGATGTCCGCGCGATGAAGTCCGACATCCTCCCGATCGCGGATTATACCGCGCTCATTGTCAGCGACACCGGCGGTGGCATTCCGGCCGAGATCCTGCCGAAGATTTTCGAACCCTTTTTCACCACCAAGGAAGTCGGCAAGGGCACGGGGCTTGGCTTGTCGACCGTCTATGGCATCGTCAAGCAATCGGGGGGATGGATCTTCGCGGATACCAAGCCGGGGCAGGGTGCGACGTTCAGCATCTATCTGCCCGTCCACGCGTCCGCCGCAGCGTCGCGGGTCGCGCCGCCGCCGCCGCCGCGCCCGGCGACAAAGCCTGCGGAGATGTGGGGGACAGGAACGATCCTGCTCGTCGAGGACGAGGATATGGTCCGCGCCGTCGCCGAACGCGCGCTGACGCGGCAGGGCTATACCGTGCTGACCGCGGAGAATGGCGAGATCGCGCTCGAACTGCTCGCATCGAGCGGGCGACCCGATCTGCTGATCAGCGATGTCGTCATGCCGATGATGGATGGCCCGACGATGGTTCGCCATGCGCGCGAAACCTATCCCGACCTGCCCGTCATTTTCATGTCGGGCTATGCGGAAGAACAATTGCGCAAATCGATCGACATCGATGCGGTCTCGTTCCTACCCAAGCCGTTCTCGGTCACGCAGCTCGCGGCAGCCGCGCGCGACGTGATGGCCGGAATATAAGTGGTTGGCAAAGCGGAACGATCACGGCTAGGAGCGGTAGATGACTTCTGTCCAGCGTATCCTCGTCGTCGAAGACGAACCGTTGATCGCGATGATGCTCGAAGATTTTCTCGACGTGCTCGGCAAACAGCCGGTCGCGACCGTGGATAGCGTCGCGGCGGCGATCGAGGCGATCGGTGCCGGACAGATCGATGCTGCGATTCTCGACGTCAATCTGCGCGGCGGGGAAAAGAGCACGCCGGTGGCCGAGGCGCTCGCCGAACGGGCTATCCCGTTCGTGTTCGCCAGCGGCAGCGGCGGCGAAAGCGTCGACGAACGCTTTCGCGACCGGCCGCTACTGCAAAAGCCCTTTACGATGGACGGCGTGGAACGCGCACTCGCCGCGCTCTGAAGGCGTGTTCGCATAAGGCGTGACGAGATCGTGACGGATTTGTAACGGAACTTCCGAGCTTGCCGGTGCGATTTTCAGGTATGACACATTCCCCTATCGCAATCGTCACAGGCGGCGAATCCGGCATCGGCGCAGCGTGCGTCCGCACCCTCACCAAGGCTGGTGCGCGGGTCGCCTTTACCTATTTCAAGGACGAAGCTGCAGCCCGAAACGTCGTCGCACAGGCTGGCGGTGACGAACACGCGACGGCGGTCCAATGCGACGTTGCCGACGAGCACGCAGTCGAAGCCTTGTTCTTGGCCTGCGAAACGGCCTTTGGCCCTGCCGACTGGCTCGTCAATTCGGCGGGCCTCAATATGAGTGGGGTCAAGATCGTCGATATGGCACTGGCGCAGTTCGATCGCGTCGTCCGGTCCGACCTTTATGGCCCGTTCCTGACCTGTCGCGCATTCGCGCGCCGCGTCGAGGGACGCGGGGCGAGCGGACGGATCGTCAACATCTCTTCGATTCACGAACGTGCGCCACGTGCGGGCGGGGTCGATTATGATTCGGCGAAAGGTGGTTTGTCGCAGCTCACCACGACCCTCGCGCTCGAACTTGCGCCCAAAGGAATCGCGGTCAATGGCGTCGCGCCGGGTATGATCCTGACGCCGATGAACCAGCAGGCAATGGACGATCAGGTTTATCGCAAGAAGCTGGAGGCGCACATCCCCTGGGGCCGGGCGGGCACTCCCGATGAAGTCGCGACGCTGGTCGCGTTCCTGCTATCGCCCGCTGCCGATTACATCACCGGGACGACGGTGACGATCGACGGCGCGCTGTCGCTCACCGTCGCGCAGGGCGCATGATGCCCGCCTATGTCGTCGACCAGATCGATGTCGTGACGATCGCGGACGGATCATCCTTCGCTGCGATGGACATGATGAGCCCCTTTGTATGGAAGGAGGGCGAACGCTATCGGATCATGGTGCGTGCGGTGCCCGATCCGTTGAGGCCGAACGATCCAACGGGCATCATCGCAAGCGGATGGAGCGACGACGGGCTCGAATTCCACCTCGACCATCAACCCGCAATCGCACCGGACACCGCACCCGATGCAGCCGATGCAGCCGATGCCGGTGGCTGCGAAGACCCGACCGTGCTCGTTCGTCCTGACGGCTATGTCGTCTATTATACCGGTGTCGATGCCCGGCGTGAGCAGGGGGCGATGGTCGCGGCGGCAGGTACGAGCGTCGAAGCGCTGACAAAGCGCCGGGTCGTGCTCAAGGCACCGCCCGGAGAGGGAAATATCAAGGAAGCGACGATCGTTCAGACCCCTGCGGGCGACTGGCGGCTATTCTACGAATATGCCGCCGCGTTTGAGAACGGTGTCGCGGCGTCGAGGATCGGCGTGGCGCGGGCCGATGCACTCGGCGATACGTGGATCGCGCTCGACGATCCGTTCGGCATTCGCGTCGATGGCTGGGACAATTGGCATCTGTCGACCGGTCCGATCTGTCAGATGCCGGGGGCCGACCCCGTAATGTTCTATAACGGCGCGACGCTCGATGCGCGCTGGCGGATTGGATGGGTCAGCTTTTCGCCCGATTTCTCGCGCGTGACGGGCCGGGGGATCGAACCCGTCATCCTGCCACCACCGCCCGCGAATCGCGACAAGACCGACATCGCCTTTGCCGCGTCGAGCGTCATCGAGGGCGACATGATCTCGCTTTACTATTCGCTCGAAGACAGCATCCTGCGGCGCGCGCGCATCCGATATTATGCCTGATGCGCGGCGTGGCGAAGCAGCCTGCCGATAAAAGCCGCGCAACAGCCTTGCGTCGCAAGGCCCTCTCGCGACATAGACCGCGATCATGACGAACCGTTTCGACAAATCCCGCCTGCCCAGCCGCCACGTGTCGGTCGGTCCCGAACGCGCCCCGCATCGCAGCTATTATTATGCGATGGGAATAGCCGAGGAGGACATTCAAAAGCCGTTCGTGGCGCTTGCCTCCGCAGGGAATAACTCCGCGCCGTGCAACACCACGCTCGATGCGCAGGCGGACGCTGCTCAGGCAGGTGTGATCGAAAATGGCGGAATGCCGCGCCGGTTCAACACAATCACCGTGACCGACGGCATCGCGATGGGTCATCAGGGAATGAAATCCTCGCTCGTCAGCCGAGAGGTCATTGCCGATTCGGTCGAGCTCAGTGTCCGCGGCCATTGCTATGACGCGCTTGTCGGCTTTGCGGGATGCGACAAGTCGCTACCCGGCATGATGATGGCGATGCTGCGGCTCAATATTCCTTCGATCTTCGTCTATGGCGGATCGATCCTGCCCGGCCGCTATCAGGATAAGGACGTTACCGTCGTCGACGTGTTCGAGGCGGTGGGCCAGCATGCGGCTGGTAATTGCCCGTTGGGCGATCTGACCGAACTCGAAAAGGTCGCGTGTCCGGGACACGGCGCGTGCGGTGGGCAATTCACCGCCAACACGATGGCATGCGTTGGCGAGGCGATCGGCTTATCGTTGCCGAACAGTAACATGACACCTGCTCCTTATAGCTCACGCGAACAAATCGCGATCGCGGCGGGCTATCAGGTGATGGATCTGGTCGAACGCAATGTGCGTCCGCGCGACATTTGCACGCGGGAGGCATTCATCAATGCCGCACGCGTCGTCGCTGCGACGGGCGGGTCGACCAACGGCGCGCTGCATTTGCCCGCGATGGCGCATGAGGCGGGGATCGAGTTCGACCTGTTCGATGTCGCCGAAGCATTCAAATCGACGCCCTATATCGCCGACCTCAAACCTGGTGGCCAATATGTCGCCAAGGATATGTATGAGGCGGGCGGCGTCTATATGCTCATGAAGACGATGCTGGCGGGCGGATTTCTCGACGGCAATTGCCTGACCGTCACGGGCAAGACGCTGGGTGAGAATATCGACGAGGTCACATGGAATCCCGACCAGAAGGTCATATACGACGTCAAGGCACCGATCAGCCCGACCGGCGGCGTCGTCGGCTTGCGCGGTAGCCTCGCGCCCGAAGGCGCGATCGTGAAGGTGGCGGGAATGCACCGGCTGCAATTCACCGGCCCCGCGCGCGTGTTCGATTGCGAGGAGGATTGCTTCGCTGCGGTCGAGGCACGCTCGATCAACGAAGGCGAAGTCCTCGTCATCCGCTATGAAGGCCCGAAGGGCGGGCCGGGGATGCGTGAAATGCTGTCGACTACGGCGGCGCTCTATGGTCTCGGGATGGGCGAAAAGGTCGCGCTGATCACCGATGGACGGTTTTCGGGCGCGACCCGTGGGTTCTGCATCGGCCATGTCGGTCCCGAGGCTGCGGATGGCGGCCCGATCGCGCTCGTTGAAAACGGCGATATGATCCGTATCGATGCAGAAGCGGGGACGATCGATCTCGATGTCGCCGATGACGTGCTCGCCGTGCGCAAGGCAGCATGGAAACCGCGGGCTAACGATTACCAGTCGGGCGCATTGTGGCGCTATGCGCGCAATGTCGGTCCGGCGAGCAAAGGCGCGGTCACGCATCCGGGCGCGAGCGCGGAAACTCACGTGTATGCGGATATTTAGCCTGTGTCTTTGCGTCGCGCTCGCATCGTGCGGCGAGGGCGACGGCGGAACGAATTTTAGTACCTCCGCGATGGGAAATTTTAGTATTCCCGCGATAGGAAGTGGGACCGATCACGGTAGCGTCGCTGCCAGCGACATGATCCTTTGCGCGCATGGTGACGAAACAATGATGCTTCGTTGCACGGTCGAACGGACCCGTGATGATCGCGGACTTGTTCTGACGCTGCGCCATCCCGACGGTGCGTTTCGCCGCCTGCTTGTGACGATGGACGGCAGAGATATCGTCGCTGCGGACGGTGCGGATTATGCGGTGTCCAGTACCGCCGTGGACGACGCGATCGAAATCGGGATCGGCACCGACCGGTATCGCTTGCCCGCTGACATATCGGACGAGGCGTCATGACGCCAGTCGCGGGGCAGGCGGTGCTGACCGCCGATGAAATGCGCCGAGCCGAGGAAGCAAGCGGCGAACCTGCGTCAATATTGATGGAAAGAGCGGGCATCGCCATCGCGGTCGCAATTCGTCGACTGGCCGCAGGACGAGAAGCGTTGATCCTGTGTGGCCCCGGCAATAATGGCGGCGATGGCTATGTCGCCGCACGGCTTCTAGCGGCGGCGGGCTTCCCTGTGCGCGTTGCCGCACTCACGGCGCCGAAAAGCCCTGCCAGTTGTGCTGCGCGGGAAGCATGGGGTGGGCCGGTCGAAGACTTTATAAGCGCCGATTCGGCCCCGGTAATCGTCGATGCACTCTTCGGCACTGGCCTGACGCGAGCGCTGGCGGGAGACGTTGCCGATCGCCTCCACGAATTGTGCGCGACCGCGCAACTCGTCGTCGCGGTCGATGTACCGTGCGGCCTTGCCACCGACGACGGCTCGGTGCTGACCCGCCCGCCACGTGTCGACGTGACGCTCGCGCTCGGCGCGGCGAAACCAGCGCATCTGCTCCAGCCCGCCGCGCGTTTTTGCGGTCAGGTGCGGGTGCTCGATGTCGGCGTGGCGGCATCCCGGCAGGTTCACGTGCTCGCGTCGCCTCCCTTGTGTAATCCAGGGCCTGACGACCACAAATACACGCGTGGCATGGTCGCGATCGTTCCCGGTGCGATGACGGGCGCAGCGGAACTGGCGAGCGTCGCGGCGATGCGGAGCGGGGCGGGCTATGTGCTGCTGCTCACCACCGGATCGGAAATTCCGCACGCCATCGTCCGGCGCGCGTGGCAGGTCGATGCGCTCGACGATGACCGGATCGGCGCGGTCTTGATCGGGCCTGGGCTTGGGCGCGATGAAGAAGCACAGGCTCGGATGTCGGCGGTACTTGCGACCCGTCGTCCGGTCGTGATCGACGGCGATGCCTTGCGTTTGATCGACCCCACCCGCCTCGCGTCGCGCCGCATAGCCGCTATTCTGACGCCTCATGCCGGCGAATTCGACACGCTGTTCGGCAAAGGCGACGGCAGCAAGATCGATCGCACGCGCGGCGCCGCGATCATGTCGCATGCGATCGTCGTCCATAAAGGTCCCGACACCGTGATCGCCGCGCCCGATGGCCGTGTCGCGATCGCCGCAAACGCGAACGACTGGCTGTCGACCGCAGGGACCGGGGATGTGTTGGCAGGCGCGATCGCCGCCATGATGGCGGTGAGCGATGACGCCTTCACGGCGGCCTGTGCGGGCGTATGGCTCCATGCCGACGCCGCGCGACGATGCGGCAAGGCGTTTATCGCCGATGATTTGGCGACGGCGCTCAGCGCGGCTAGGGCGAGCCTATGAGTGAAATTGTACGTGTTGCCGCACGCGGCGACGGCATGACGGCGGACGGTCGCCACGCCGCGCTGGCTGCCCCCGGTGATACGCTGACCGAGGCGGGCGCGGTCGTGCCCGGCCCGCACCACCAAACGCCGCCCTGCCGCCATTTCCCCAAATGCGGCGGATGCCAGCTCCAGCATCTCGACGATGAAAGCTATGCCGATTTCGTCACGGACCGGATCGCGAGCGCGCTGGACGCGCAGGGGCTGGCCGCGCCGATCCGCGCGCCGCTGGTCTCACCGCCGCGCACACGTCGCCGCGCGACGCTCCACGCCGAGGCAAAGGGCGGAGTGACGCTGGGGTTCGCCGAGGAAAGCAGCCACGCGATCGTCGACATGCGCGAATGCCACATCCTCGCGCCCGAATTGTTCGCGCTCGTCGCGCCGCTCAGGAAACTGCTCGCGCAGCTCGGGTTGAAACGCCGCGCCGATGTCCATCTGACGCTCGCCGATCAGGGCGCCGACATTCTCGTCACGCGGCTCCCGGCGGAGGGGCTTGCGGCCGCCGACCGGATCGTCGATTTCTGTCAGCAGCATCGCGTCGCGCGTTTCGCGGTCGATGATGGACTCGGCCCCGAAACGCGCTGGGAACCGGAGCCCGTCACGATTACGCTTGGCGGCCTGCCCGTGCCATTGCCTCATGCTTCGTTCCTGCAGGCGACGTGTGAGGGGGAGGCGGCATTGGTCGCGGCGGTCATCGAAGCGGTCGGCACGCCTGCGACGACCGCCGATCTGTTCTCCGGACTCGGCACCTTCGCGCTCGCGCTGCCGGGCAAAGTCTATGCGGCGGAGGGCGCGCGCGACGCGCAGGCCGCGCTGAAGGCGGCGGCGCACCGTGTCCAGCGTCCCGTGTTCGTCGAACATCGCGATCTGTACCGTCGCCCGCTGACCGTGGCGGAGCTCGACCGGTTCGGTGCGGTCATACTCGACCCCCCGCGCTCGGGCGCGCGTGAACAGACCGACGCATTGGCCGGATGTCAGGTGCCTGTCATCGCCTATGTCTCGTGCAATCCCAGCAGCTTCGCGCGCGACGCGAAGATCATGTGCGAGGGTGGATGGCGAATCGACTGGGTCCAGCCCGTCGGTCAGTTCCGCTGGTCGACCCATGTCGAACTCGCCGCCCGTTTCAGTAGATAGCGCGAACGAAGAACAGCCCGTCGGGGGGAGCATTGAGCCCCAATCGCGCACGATCCTTTGCCGCGAGTGCGTCGACAAGGTCATCGCATGTCCAGCGCCCCATCCCGATCATCGCAAGGCACCCGACCATCGATCGCACCTGATGGTGAAGGAACGACCGTGCCGCCGCCTGAATGATCACGCGCTCCCCAAGGCGTTCGACATCGAACTGATCGAGCGTCCGCACCGGGCTGTCGGCCTGACAATGGACCGAGCGGAACGTCGTGAAATCATGCCGCCCGACGAGCTCGCCCGCCGCATCGGCCATCGCGTCGGTATCGAGCGGCTGGGGCACCTGCCACGCCAGCCCCGCTTCCCATGTCAGCGGCGCGCGGCGATTGACGATGCGATATTCATACGCCCGACCGATGCAGGAAAACCGCGCATGCCAGTAATCGGGCACGGCTTCGCACGCGGTCACGGCAATCGGATCGGGGCGGACGAGCGCGTTTAGCGCCTCCATCAGGCGGAACGCATCCACGGCTTTCTCGAGATCGACATGCGCGCGCATCGCGAGCCCGTGGACCCCCGCATCGGTACGCCCCGCGGCGTAGACGTTGGTACGTTCGCCGGTCATCGCGAACACCGCATCTTCGAGCGATTGCTGAACGCTCGGCCCATGCGCCTGGCGTTGCCAGCCCATGAAGGGCCGACCGTCGAATTCGATCGTCAGCGCGAACCGCGTCAAAGCTGCGTACCGGGCGGAATTGGGAAGCCGCGCACCATCTCCGCCGTGCTCGTCGACCCACGTCCTGCGCGCTGGACGCGCGACGGCCGGATCGCGCCCAGGCCACACGCGATCGTGAGCGCATCATCGATGACCGTGCCGGGCGCGTTCGCGCCGTCAACGACATCCGCCGCCCAGATTTTGACGCGCTCGCCTGCAGCCTCGAACCATGCGCCCGGCGCAGGATTCATCGCGCGGATCAGCCGTTCGACCTCCACCGCGGCCCCGGTAAAATCGATCCGCGCCTCCGCCTTGTCGATCTTCGCGGCGTAAGTGATGCCGTCCTCCGGCTGCGTGACGGGTGGGTGCGCGGGCAGGTCGCCCAGCACCGCGACCATCAACCGCGCGCCTATCGCCGCCAGTTCGTCGGTCAGGTCGCCTGCCGTCTTCATGTCAACCGGCGTCCGCGCTTCCAACCGCACCGGCCCGGTGTCGAGCCCCGCCTCCATCTGCATGATCCCGACCCCCGTTTCGGCATCGCCAGCCAGAATCGCGCGCTGAACGGGCGCCGCGCCGCGCCAGCGTGGCAGCAGCGAGCCATGAACGTTGAGACAGCCATGCCTCGGTGCATCGAGCACGGCCCGCGGCAGGATCAGGCCATAGGCCGCAACGACCGCGACATCCGCCGCCAGCGCCGCGAACTCCGCCTGTGCTTCCGCGCTTTTGAGCGATACCGGGGTACGCACCGTGATTCCCAGTTCGACCGCGCGCCGTTGGACGGGGGAGGGCACCAGTTCGCGCCCGCGCCGTCCACCGGGGCGAGGCGGCTGGCTATACGTCGCGACGACGTCGTGACCCGCCGCGACGAGCGCATCGAGCGTCGGCACCGCGAAATCGGGGGTTCCCATGAAGATGATCCGCATGGCTGATGCTTCAACGCGCTGGCGCGGCGCGGCGCAACCCCCTATCTGTTCCCGCTATGGCTTCTCCCGAAATCGAGGCGTTGACGCAGGCGCTGGCACGACTGCCGGGGCTCGGCCCCCGGTCGGCGCGGCGCGCGGTGCTCCATTTGCTCAAGAAGCGCGAGGGCGCACTCGGTCCACTGCGTGCCGCGCTGGAGGCGGTCGACGAGCGGCTGGAGACGTGCGGGGTGTGCGGCAATGTCGATACGACCAATCCGTGCGCGATCTGCGCCGACCCGCGCCGCGACCAGCGGTCGCTCTGCGTCGTCGAGGAAGTCGCCGATCTATGGGCGCTTGATCGATCGCGGCTGTTTCCGGGGCGATTTCACGTTCTCGGCGGGCGATTGTCGGCGCTGGAAGGCGTTCGGCCCGAAGACCTCGGTATCGACACGCTCGTCCGCCGGATCGAGGCGGGCGGGATCGACGAAGTCGTGCTCGCGATGAACGCGACACTCGAAGGCCAGACGACCGCGCATTACGTCGCCGAACGGATCGAGCGCTTCCCCGTCCGTGTCACGCAACTGGCACACGGCCTGCCGGTTGGCGGTGAGCTCGATTATCTCGATGAGGGTACGCTCGCCCAGGCGCTACGCGCGCGGCGTCCTGTGGCTTGACGCCCCCGGCACCCCATCCTAGCTGACGGCAATGGCCGTCCTTCCCATCGTCGAGATCCCCGATCCGCGCCTCCGCCTCGTGTCGAAACCCGTCGAGACGATCGACGACACCACGCGCGCGTTCGTCGCGGATATGATCGACACGATGTATGCCGCCAACGGCATCGGTCTCGCCGCGATCCAGGTCGGCGTCGAGAGCCGCATCCTCGTCATCGATCTGCAGGCGGATGAAGATGAGGCAGGCAAGCCGATCCGCGCCCCACACGCCTATATCAACCCCGAAATCCTCGAAGTCTCCGACGAAACCGAAAGCTATAACGAGGGCTGCCTGTCGATCCCCGAACAATATGCGGAGGTTGAGCGGCCCAGGACATGCCGCGTCCGCTGGCAGGATGAAACTGGCATTAGCCATGAGGAAACGCTCGATGGATTATTGTCGACATGCATGCAGCATGAGATCGACCATCTGAACGGCGTTCTTTTCATCGATCACATCAGCCGGTTGAAGCGGCAGATGCTGCTCAAGAAACTCGATAAACAGCGCAAGATCGGCTGACGCGATTAGGGGCTGACGTCGGCGATCGTTCGATCTATGTTCCTTCGTCGAAGGGAGCATCATGGATATCGTTATCGTCGCCATTCTTGCCGCTGGGATCGGGTTGCTGGTCGGCTGGCTCGTCGCCAATCGCCGCACCGGGACGCTTGCCAGCGATCTGGCCGTCGCGCAGACGCGCGTTGCCGATGCAGAGGTCATGCGGGCCGGACGGGATGCGGTCGAACGCGAGCGTAACGAGGCGCTCAGCGAATTGCGCGCGGTTCATGCACAGATGGCCGAGCGCGACGCCGCGCACGCCCGCGCGATCGAGGCGCTCAACACCCAATTCGCCGCCGCCGCGGACAAGGCGCTCGACGCGGCGCAGGCGCGCTTCCTCGAACGTGCCGATGCCCGCTTCAAACAGTCGGAAGAACTGACCGGGCGCAACCTTAAATCGATGCTTCAGCCCGTCAGCGAACGCTTGCAGCGTTATGAGGAGGCGGTCGGCAAGGTCGAAACCGAGCGCAAGGGCGCATTCGATCAATTGAAGGGCCAGCTAGACGCGATGCGCGTCGGGCAGGAGCGCGTGTCGAGCGAAGCGGCGAAACTCGTCAACGCGCTGCGGAACGCCCCCAAGGCGCGTGGACGCTGGGGCGAGCAGCAGTTACGCAATGTGCTTGAGACGTGCGGCCTTGCCGAACATACCGATTTCGTGATGGAGGTCAGCGTTACCGACGGCGAGGGCGGTCGGCTGCGCCCCGATGCGATCGTCAAGATCCCCGGCGGCAAATCGCTGATCATCGACGCCAAGGTGTCTTTGAATGCCTATCAGGACGCGTTTGACGCGGTCGATGAAGCGGAACGCAAAAAAGGACTCGACCTGCATGCCGCCTCGATGCGCACACACGTCAACGCACTTGGCAACAAGGCGTATTGGAGCCAGTTCGACGACGCGCCCGAATATGTCGTCATGTTCATTCCGGGCGAACATTTTCTCACCGCCGCGCTCGAACATGATCGTGATCTGTGGGATTTCGCCTTTTCCCGCCGCGTCCTGCTCGCGACCCCGACGAACCTAGTCGCGATCGCCCGGACGGTCGAAGGGGTGTGGCGTCAGGAGAGCATGGAACGACAGGCGCGCGAGATCGCGAAGCTCGGCAAGGATCTGTACCAGCGGCTGGCGACGATGGGCGATCATGTGGCCAAGCTTGGCAAAAATCTCGGCACAGCGATGAACGCCTATAACAGCTTCGTCGGCAGCCTCGAAAGCCAGGTGCTCACCAGCGCCCGTCGTTTCGACGATTACGATATTGATGCGGGCGGCAAGACGCTCGACACCCCACCGATCGTCGATCAGGCGGTACGTCCGCTTACCAAGCTTGCAAAACTTTCCGACCCTATCGAAGAACAGGCGGCGGAATAACGGGTTCAGCCGCGCCGCTGCCCTAAAACCTCATATGCCATCACTGCGGTCGCGACCGCGGCGTTGAGGCTGTCCGCCTTGCCGAGCATCGGAATTTTTACGAGCAGGTCGCACGCGCTGGCCATTTCGGCGGGCATGCCTTGGGCTTCGTTGCCGGTCAGCAGGAATGTCGGCGCTACATATGTCGCGGCGCGATAGTCGATGTCGGTGTCGAGGCTCAGCCCGATCAATTGGCCCGGCCCGTCGCGCAGCCAGGCGTGAAAAGCGTCGAAGTCGCACCGCACGACGGGCACGGTGAACAACGCCCCCATGCTCGCACGCACCGCTTCGACCGAAAACGGATCGACGCATTCGCCGATCAGGATCAGCGCGCCAGCACCGACCGCATCTCCGGTGCGCAGGATCGTGCCGAGATTACCGGGATCACGTAGCCGTTCGGCGACGAGCCAGATATCGGCGCTGCTGCGATCGAGATCGCCCAGCGACTTTTCGAACTCCTCGAAAATGCCCACGACCGCTTGCGGGTTATCCTTGCCCGACAGTTTCGACAGGATGTCGGGCGTCGTCTGGATGCAGTCGCCACCCGCTTCCTCGACATCCATCGACAACGCATGGACGAGCGGATGGTCCGCGCTCGCCGCGGCGTAGAACAGGATCTTGGGCAGCCGCCCCGCTTCCCGCGCTTCGGTCAAGATCCGCAGGCCCTCCGCAAGAAAGCGGCGCGCTGCGCGGCGATGACGCTTGTCGCGCAGATCGCGCGCATATTTGACGAGCGGATTTGAAAAGGCGGTAATTTCGCGGGGCAATCAGTCTTCCCCGAACTTCGCCTCGACCAGGTCAGCGAGACACGCGACCGCGGCTTCCGCACCGTCGCCGCTCGCGCTGATCGTGATCTCGTCGCCCATCGCCGCGCCGAGCATCATCAGCCCCATGATCGACGTGCCCGTGACGCTGCCCGCGCCTTCCTTTTCGACCGACACCTCGACCGGCTGGGTCGAGGCGAGCGTCACGAACTTGGCGGATGCGCGTGCGTGGAGGCCACGACGGTTGGTGATCGTCACCCGACGAGTCGCGGTCACGCTGCGGCCTCACCGAGCACTTCGGAGGCGACCGAGATATATTTGCGCCCCGCCTCCCGCGCCGCCGCGACCGCATCGACGACCTTCATCACCTTGCGTGCGGAGCCCAGACGGATCAGCATCGGCAAGTTCATGCCCGCGATCACTTCAACCCGGCCGCGTTCCATCAGCGAGATGGCGAGGTTCGATGGCGTTCCACCGAACAAATCGGTCAACACGATAACCCCGCCCCCCGCATCGACGTCGAGGATAGCGGATGCGATATCGGCGCGGCGTTCCTCCATGTCGTCGTCGGGGCCGATCGCGATCGTCGCGACCGCCTCTTGCGGGCCGACGACGTGGACCATCGCGGTCACGAACTCCTCGGCCAGTCGCCCATGCGTCACCAAAACCAGGCCGATCATGTCAGATTCTGTTCCACTCATTTGCGGGTCGGCGACCCCTCCAGCGAGTCCTGCGGTGCCGCCGCCAGGTCGCGATGCGTGATGGTGGGCGAAAATCCCGCGTCACGCAACCGCTCCCCGATGCGCTGCGCGACATGCACCGACCGGTGTCTCCCTCCGGTACAGCCGATCGCGACCGTGACATAGGCTTTACCCTCGGCACGATAGCGGGGGATGAGCAATTCGATCAGTCCCTCGATCCGCGCCAATGCCTCGTCATAGGCAGGGTCGGCGGCGATATAGGCGGCGACATCGGGATCGAGCCCGATCCCCGGTCTGAGCGCGGCGTCCCAATGCGGATTGCGCAGGAACCGCATGTCAAAAACGAGATCGGCGTTGCGGGGCAGGCCGCGCGCGAAGCCGAACGACTGGATCGATAGCGTCGGCCCGTCGGCATCGGGTTCGAACGTGGTGCGAATCTGTTGTGCCAGATCGTTGCTGCGCAGATCCGTCGTGTCGATCAGCCGGTTTGCCCAATCCCTGAGCGGCGCGAGCAATTCGCGTTCGCGCGCGATACCGTCGGTTGCGGGACGATCCGGCGCCAGCGGATGCCGCCGCCGCGTTTCGGAATAGCGGCGTTCGAGCTCCCCCCCCGCGCAATCGAGAAACAACGTGCCGACATCATGCCCATGCCTGTCGCGCAACGCCCTGATCCGTTTGATGATTCGATCGGGATCGAAATCGCGCGTGCGCGGGCCGATGCCGATTGCGAGCGGTTGCGCTTCGCTGCCCGTGCCCTCCGGCAAGGGGGCATCGAGCAGCCGGTCGAGCAGACGCAAGGGTAGATTGTCGACCGTTTCCCAGCCCAGATCCTCCAATGTCTTGAGCACGGTCGATTTCCCGGCGCCCGACATGCCGGTAACGATCAATATATCCTTTTGCCGCGGCGCGATCATGCCGGAGTCGCCTCGGGCTGGCGCAGTGCGAGTTCGACGAGGATCGGGGCGGAGGCGGGGCGGGGGTCCACCACCACCTCGCGCATGTCGATACCCGCGATCCGGCGCGCACGCCGTTCGGGCAGGCGCGGTACGATCTCAGCCAGCCGGACGACCAAGGCGAGCGGGACGTCATCGACCTGTTCGACCGCGACGATACCGATGCCGCGCACCTCCATTCGCGCACGGATCGTATCGGGTGCGCGCACGCGGAGCACGCCATCGACGCGGGCCACCAGGGAAACGTCGTCGCTGACCAGTTTGGCCCCGCGATCGATCAGGCGCAGCGCGAGGTCGGATTTCCCAGATCCGCTTGGCCCCTCGATCGCAACTCCCCGACCATCGATGACGACGGTCGTGGCATGGAGCGTTTCGGAAGAGATAACGGCCACGCGGCGCTCCTGACGGGTTTTGCCCTAGCGGGTTTCGGCGAGCGGCAGGCGAACGACGAATCGCGCGCCGCTCAGCCGATCTTCGCGTGATTCGACGATGATCGACCCTTGATGCCCCTCCACGATCGTCCGCGCAATGGCGAGGCCGAGCCCCGAATGCTGACCGAATGCTTCGCTGGGCGGGCGGACCGACTGGAACCGGCGGAAAATCGCTTCACGCGCGTCATCGGGGACGCCCGGCCCTTCATCCTCGACCCGGACGATGAGTTCATCTTGATCGCGCAGCGCCGCAAGCACGATCTGCCCGCCGTCGGGTGAGAAGGACAGCGCATTGTCGATGAGGTTTTCGAACACGCGCTCGAGGCGCGCGCCCTCTCCCAATACGATGAGGCTGGCCACCTGGCGATCGAACCGGATCGTCACGCCGCGCTCGACGCCACGTTCCAGCCGCTGCCCGATCAATCCCGCGATCATCGCGACGATGTTGACGGGTTCGAAC
>JAPKCG010000285.1 GCA_028823055.1 Sphingomonas bacterium | reverse complement strand
CGGCGCGGTCGATCAGATCGAAAGCGTCGCGGCTCGCGTCGACCGGCTCGCCAGGCAATATGATGCGGCGCGGTCGCGGCTGGGAATGCGCGGCTGACCCGACATCACGCGTGCGGCAGCGACCGCCGCACGCGTGATTAAAACGCCAGCGCCAGCCGATTGTGAAGGTTGTGAACCGGGCTGTCCGTTTCGGTCACGCCCTGCGCCCGGTCGAGCAAGCCGACGCGGCGGTGCAAGTCGGCGCTCGCCGCAATAAGCGACCGCGCACGCAACGGCAGTGCACCGACGAGATCGGCGTCGAACATCGGTGCCTCCCCCAGCCGGCGAGACGGATCGAGCGCATCCCGATCGCGAAGTTCGCCCGCATCGACCGCGCGCTGCGTCAGCAGCCACGCGATGACATGCATCAGCCGTGTCGTCACCTTGAGCGATTCGCAACTGAAACCGACGCGGACCAGCGGATCGAGCGTTTCGCGCTCCGTCCGACCAACCTCATCGAAATAGCTGCGCGCCTCATCGGCTAGCAGCATCGCCTCGATATATAATGCATCGATCAGGCGCCGATGGATTCGGGTTTCAGGGCTGATGCGGTCCATACGCCTTCGTGACACAAGCACGACACCGGCGCCAGCTGTCGCCGATAGGTCGATCGTCTCAAAATCGGAACTTGCGCGGTCGAGGCGAGCCCCAGCGGCTCAGCCCCCTGGCATTTCAGGCCGCTGGCATTTCAGACCCTTGCGGCTTCAGGCGATAATGTCGGGGATCAGCTGGTCCTCGACATTCGCTATCTCATCTTTCAACTTCAGCTTGCGCTTTTTCAGCCGCTGCAGCTGCAGCTGATCGGGTTGGCTCGCAAAGGCGAGCGCATCGATCGCCGCATCGAGATCGCGATGTTCCCCACGTAGCTGTGTCAGCCGCACGATCAGTTGTTCTTCGTCCACCGCCACCCCGTCCCACACGCGCGAATCGCGTTGGCGTGGTGACTAGCAACAGACCGCGTCGACACCAACCGTCGCATTCCCTGGGTCGGCTAATCGCAATTCGCGAAATTCGATGAGGACATTTGCGGTCGCCGATGGTTTACTCGGTTCCCCAAACGAATGCATCAGGAGGTATGCCGCTATGCAGACGACGCATCAGATTGCGCTGGAAACCAAACACGCGACGCTCGACAAGCGCATCGTCGAGGAAACCCACCGTCCCCATCCCGATGCGCTGCGCGTAGCCCAGCTCAAGAAACAAAAATTGAAGCTGAAGGAAGAGATCGCCCAGATCTGATCGCCCGAAAGCCGCCAATCCGGTCGACCCCGTGCCCGTCGCGTCGGGGTCGATAGGGCGCCAGGACCTATAGCCCAGCAAAATTTGTCGATGCTGGATGTAGCCTGTCGTCAGCTTGGCGTGGTCAGATCGCGGGCTTGGCGAATGACGGAGTCTGGCCGCCACCACCGACAGGCTTGCGGGCCAGTTGCGGATCGACGGTCGTATCGAAGCGGATGCCCATCCGGCCCGATTCGCACCAGGCGACCCGTCCCTGCACTTCGCCGATCCCACGAATGTCCACGGTAAGCCGGGTGCCTTCGGGCACAATTCGATCGAGGTCGGCCATCATGCCGCTTTCGGAAAGGTTTCTGACCCGCAGGTCTCGCGCCGCTGCTTCATGGCCGAAGCGCAACGTCGCTTTGAGAAAAAGGCTATCGCGCGGTTCGCTACGCTTGATCGACCCCTCGGCGCCATCGCCGATCGTCAGATGGCCATAACCGTAGCTTTCCATCTGCCTTCCCATACCATCTGCCCGCACATCAATGCCCGGGGCCTCGCCCCTCGCGACAAGGCCCCCTCGCGATAAGGGCGGACGGTAACGGAAAGCTTAATCGTCGCGCGATACTTTTTCCTGGCGCTCGTGACGTTCCTGCGCCTCGAGCGTCATCGTGGCGATCGGGCGTGCTTCGAGCCGGCCGAGGCTGATCGGTTCACCGGTCACTTCGCAATAGCCATATTCGCCTTCGTCGAGACGCCGGAGCGCCGCATCGATCTTTGCGACCAATTTACGTTGACGGTCGCGGGTGCGCAGTTCGATGGACCAGTCGGTCTCGCTCGATGCGCGGTCGGTCACGTCGGCCTCCCGCAGCCTATCGACCTGGAGATGCGACAGCGTCCCCGCCGCATCGGCGAGGATCGCGTTTTTCCAATCGAGCAGCTTCTCGCGGAAATAGCTTTGCTGTCGGTCGTTCATGAACGATTCGTCCGCAGTGGGACGATAGCTGTCATTGCTTCCGCCGATGTCGCCGGTGATCGACGGATCATAATCTTCAGTAGAAACGCGATTCATTACCGTTGCCATACCACTCTCCCTTCAGGCCGACGTCGTGCGGCGGCCTGCCCCCAAATGGTGAGGCGGGCTATAGGCGTGCACTAGCGATGCCACAAGCGGTTGAGGCGAAGAAACGAAGATTATCTAGACATATTGTTGCGTTATGTTGAAAACGTGCCGACGGTCGTCGCGTCGACCGGAAATATGCGGACATTCGCGGGATATCGTCCCGGGTTGATACATTAACCGCGAGATAGCAGGGTCGGGTCGCTGGAAATTTTACCGTAGGTTCAATACCCTGGTTAATGAGATTGCCTTTAATGCTTTATTTCGCACTGTAAGGCATGGCGATATTCATCGCGAAGTTTTTAACGACATGACGCCCTGCAGCGTCAGCAACGAGAGAGTGACGATATGTCGGTCCGGATGGCAATGGCTAAATTATGCGCTTGCGCATGTGGTGGAGCGGTAATCGGCGGCGGTGCCGTTCATGTTGCCGAGCGCCCCGCAGGCGCAACGTCCGGGCACACCAAACTGGTCAAGCGGAGCCAGCGCATACGCTATGCGAGCAAGGGCAGCCGGGTAAAGCGCGTCGTCACCACGACCAGCGCATCCTGTCCACCCGCGGTCGTGACGGTATCGAACACGCCTGCGCCTGTCCCGCTGCGTGGTCCTGCACTGGTCGAAAGCGGCTTTGTCGGCGGCGGCGGCGCGGTGCCGATCGTAACTGGCGGCGGCGGTTTTTATGGCGGCGGCGGCGGCGGGTTTTTCGGCGGCGGATTCTTCGGAGGCGGCAGCACGGGAGGATCGAGCGGCAGCATCGTGATCTCGTCGACTTCGAGCGGCGCATCGGTCGACGTCAAGAATTCGAACGATGTGAGCAATTCAGGCAACAGCAACAGTTCGAGCAATGTCTCGAATTCGGGCAACAGCAATAATTCGAACGACAACAGCAGCAACAACAGTTCGAACAACAGCAGCAACAACAGTTCGAACAACAGCAGTAACAACAGTTCGAACAACAGCAGCACGAATAATTCGAGCGCATCATCCGATAATAACAGCGTCAACAATAATAATTCGAACGCCTCGGCTGACAACACGAATAACAACTCGAATACGAGCACTAACAATAACAATAATCAGCAGTCACAGGGCCAAAATCAAAACCAGAATCAAAACCAGAATCAGAATCAGAATCAAAACCAGAACCAGAACCAAGACCCGGGCGGCAACGGTAAGCCGGGTTGGGGCACAAGCAGCTCTTCCAGTTCAACGAGCAGCGGTAATTGGGACAATACGAGTACCAGCAGCGGGTCGACTGGATCGAGTGGCAGCAGCTCGTCATCCTCTTCGTCATCTTCATCGAGTTCGAGCAGCTCATCGGGAAGCACCGGATCGACGGGTGGCCCGCCCGCTCCCGTCCCCGCACCGCCAATGATCCTGCTGTTCGGCGCGGCTGCCGCCGCACTCGTAGCACGCAAGCGTGCGGCGAAGGTTCAGGCCGCCTGATCGAACGCAACGCTGCAAGCCCAGAATGAAAAAGGGGCTCGCACCACGATCGGTGCGAGCCCCTTTTTTGCCGTTGGTTGCGATCGGATCGCAACCTGCGTCAGGCCTTTTGGATGATCGTCTCGATCTCGTCGATCGGGTGACCGGTCAGATCCTTGTCGATCTCGCCCGAGAGCCGGTCGCTGACCTCCTTGTGATAATGTTTGCGCATTTCGCCGAGCGTGCGCGGCGGCGCAACGATGATCAGCGATTCATAATCATTGTCAAACGCGCGCATTTTCAGCATGTCGGCGGCGTCTGCGGCGAAACGGTCTTCCTCGATCTGATGGAAATCGGTTGGCTCGACCGAGCTTCGCACGCCGCCTTGGGTCGATGATGCCTGACCCGCGCGATGCGTCGTCTGTTCGGTATTCGAAGGGTTGTCCTGACGCTGCTTCTGCTCGACGATCAGGTTGGGATGATCGGCATCGCCCTCGTTGCGCAGGAACAGCATTTTTCTTCCGTCAGCGACGAGGACGACGGACTTATGGGGGATCTGCATGGGGCTCTCCAAAATGTTGATATCCTGGCGCCAACGCTTCGAACGGCGCGCGGGTTGCGAAGCGTCACGGCGGGCGGCATGGCACCGTTCAACTCCCGCCTCGGGCTCGCAGGTT
>JAPKCG010000284.1 GCA_028823055.1 Sphingomonas bacterium | reverse complement strand
CCCGCGATCGCGCCGCGCGTCGTAAAGTCGGGGGCCTTCGCGCCGGGGGCGAGCGCCGCGAACGCGGGGGTCGCGGCAAGGGCGATGGCGGCGATCGTCGAAATAAGGCGCATGAAACTCTCCTACAGGCTTTCCAACGCTCTAGCCTGATTCAGATCGGCGCGATAGGCGATACGCATGGCCGTCACACAATCCGATATCGATCTCGCCCGCCGTCTCGCCGATGCCGCGGGGGAGGTGATCCGCCCCTATTTCCGCGCCGAACACGGCATCGAGACAAAGGCGGACCATTCCCCCGTCACTCGCGCCGACAAGGAGGCGGAGGCGGCGATGCGACGGCTGATCGAGGCAGAACGGTCGGGCGACGGCATTATCGGCGAGGAATATGGCACCAGGGAAGGCGTGACGAATCGCCAATGGGTGCTCGACCCGATCGATGGGACACGCAGCTTCACCGCGGGCCGTGCGATCTTCGGCACGTTGATCGCGCTGGTGGAGGATGGCTGGCCCATCCTGGGCGTCATCGACCAGCCGGTGCAGCGCGAACGCTGGCTCGGGGTCGCGGGGCGGGGCACGACATTCAACGGCGCGCCCGTCCGCACGCGCGCCTGCCCCGCGATCGAAGGCGCGATCCTGGCGACGACGAGCCCGCATCTGTTCGCGGAGGGCGATGTGCCCCATTATATGTCACTCGTCGCGGCGGTGTCGGGCGGGCATGTGCGGCAGGGGCCGGTCTATGGCGGTGACTGTTACAATTACGGCCTGCTCGCCTCGGGTCAGATCGACCTGGTCTGCGAAAGCGGGCTGCAGCTTTACGATTTCGCCGCGCTCACCCCGATCGTCGAGGGCGCGGGTGGGCGGATGTGCGACTGGAACGGCGATCCGCTGACCGCCGCCAGCGCTGGCCATGTCCTCGCGATCGGCGACCCCGCGCGGATGGACGATGTGCTCGAAGCGCTCCACGCGGCGGGCGGCGACGCGCACGCGCATTGATCGCGGTCAGAATATCCCGAGAAACTTCTTGCGCTGACCTTTCTTCTCGCCGTCCGATTTCTTGCCATCTTCGCCCTTCGCGGTCGTGCCCTTGCCGACATCGTCACGGGGCTTGCCGTTGGTGGTCCGTTGCGCGCTGGCGGTCGCGCCGTTAAGCACCGGACCACACGCCGCCGCCTTCGCATCGCCGACATCGACAAAGGCAAGAACGCCCGCGAGCGGCGTCGCCACGAGCGCAAGGCCAAGGCCCGCCCCCACCCGCGCCAGCAATTGCTCGCTGACGACATTGATCGCCGGATGCGCGAAACTGCCGCCGATTCCGACGGGCGACTGACCCGAAAACAGGCTGAACTTCTTGCCGTCGGCGCGGAAGGCGAGATCGAGTCCTTCATTCTTGAAGCTGAACCCGCCGCGCCCGAGCATCACGTTTTTCTGCGTATCGATCAAAATCGGGTCCGCCGCACCGATCCCGTTGCGGACGGTAAAGGCGATCAGCCCGCAATTGATCTTCACCGGCTCCTTCAGTTTCCGTTCGAACATCTTTTGCACGAATGTGCCCAGATCCAGCTCGGCCAACTGGACGTTGCGCGTCCAGAACGTGCCTGCGGGCATGACGAATGCGATCCGCCCGCGTGACGTCGCCAGCGTGTCGTGAACGCTATTACCGTCGCCCTCAAGCTGGATGCGGCCCTTGATCGTCCCGCTCGTTCCCGATTCATCGACGCCCCACCCGGCAAGCAACCGTCCCATCGGCGTTTGCGCCAGCCTGATGTCATAGGTGGCATGGACCGGGTTCCGACGCGCATTCAGCGTGATGTCGGTCGCGACATTGCCCCGCGCCATCGCGAAGGTGAAGGGCGACAGTTTCAACAGCGCATTATCGAGGCCGATCGTCACGTCGACGTTGGAGATCGGGATATTCTTCGAGGCGACATCGCGAATCGTCCAGTGAACATCGGCGTCGAAATGCTTCATCGCCTCGAAACCCAGCTTGGCGTCGGGAAGGATGCGCGCATTCCCCGCACCTGTCGCTGCGGCGGCGGCCTCGACCCCCTTGGTGGCGACGATGTCGGGATTGTACCCGATGAAGGGCGCTGCATCGACGATAGCAAGCTTCTTCGTCGTCAGCGTCGCGTCGACATGCGGACGGGGTTTCTGGTTCAAAATCGTGAATTTACCCGCCAGATCGCTGTCGCCGAACGTCCCCGCCATTCGCGTAAAGGCATATTCCTGCGCCGTTTTCACCAATTGCGCATGGACGCGATAGTCGCGCGTGCGAGGAATCGCGATGTCGATGATCCACAGCAATTCCGACAGGTCGCGTCCGCGCGACGTCACCTGTAACGGCACGCCCTCGATATCGGCGAGGCTGGGGAGCGTACCGGTAACGCCAATCACATTGTTCGCAGCGCGGGCGGTCATCGTGAGCTGGTTCCTGCCCCGCGCCAATGTCGCATTGGGGGATAGCAACGCCCCGTTCAGCGTGAAGGGCGTCTCGCGCACCTGCCCCTTGCCCGTGAAGCTGACCTTGTCGTCGATCCGCTTGTCCGCGGACATCACCGTGTCGAAGGCGAGGTCCGCGACGACGCGCAGTTGCATGTCGCGATAGCGCACCGTCGTGCCGACCAGAGTCGCGCGGTCGATGACGGGCAGGTCGAGGGGCTTGCCCGGCTTGTCGCTGAACGTCCACGAGTTGCGATCATGCGCGGCGTTCCATTCCAGATCGACCGCGCCGTCGGCCAGATCCAGCCAGCGGAAATGGCGGCGTCCGAACAGCATCGACAGCGGCGCGATCCGCGTGTCGATCTTTTTCGCTTCGAACAGATTGGGACGCGTCGCCCAGTTCGGGTTCGAAATCGTCAGCCCCTCGGCGAGGAATTTGATGTCGAACGGCGCGAAATAGAGCTGGAAATCGCCGCCCACGCTCACCGTGCGATGCGTCAACTTGCCCGCGATCGATTCGAACGGATGCTTGAGGAACCGCCCCTTGGTGATGAACAGGATCAGCCAGACTGCAAAGACCGCGCCGATGATGCCGAGAATGACGTTGTGGACGATGCGGCGGCGTCGATGCCGCTTCGATTCGTCGCTCTCGTGATCGACTGGGCGGACCACTGACTGTTCCGACGGGGAGTCGTCGATCGTTACGCTATCAACATCACTCATCGCGGTGTAGCGTTCGGATCGTGCCCGCGGTTCCACCACGGTTGCTTTATTCGGGCCGCCCCGCTATGCGCCCCGCTCCCCTTGCGACGAGTGGAAAGAACGACCCGGCCAGTGTGGGCTGCCGCGGTGGTTCGTTTCGTCGCTAACTTTGGAGATGAAAATGCCCAAGCTCAAGACGAAGAGCGGCGTCAAGAAGCGCTTCAAGCTGACCGCGACCGGTCTGTTGAAGCACGGCGTCGCCGGCAAGCGCCACCGCCTGTTGCACCACAACGGCAAGTACATCCGCCAGAATCGCGGCACCAAGGTGCTGTCGAAGGCCGACACCGCCACGGTGAAGGCCTGGGCCCCCTACGGCCTCCGCTGAGCAGGAAGGAATAAAGCATGGCACGCGTCAAACGGGGTGTTACCACCCGCGCCAAACATAAGCGGATTCTCGAACAGGCGAAGGGCTATTACGGCCGTCGCAAGAACACGATCCGCATCGCCCGTCAGGCCGTCGAAAAGGCCGGGCAATACGCCTATCGCGACCGTAAGGTTAAGAAGCGCACGTTCCGTGGTCTGTGGATCCAGCGTATCAACGCCGGTGTCCGCGCCGAAGGCCTCACCTATTCGCAGTTCATGCACGGGCTGAAGCTCGCGGGTGTCGAACTCGACCGGAAGGTCCTGGCCGATATCGCGATGCACGAAACCGAAGCGTTCAGCGCCATCATCGCCCAGGCGAAGGCGGCTCTGCCCCAGGCCGCGTAACGCGCCTGTAAGCGAACCGAAAAACGGGGCGTCGATGGTTTGCCATCGGCGCCCTTTTCGTTATCGCGGCGCAACGCGATTGCCGATGCCGCCACGATATTTATCTGCCCCGATGGGAATGCAATGACCGACACCGAACTCGACCATATGCGCGACCACATGCTGACCGCGATTCAGGCCTCCTCGGGGCTCGACGCGCTCGAAGCGGTGCGGGTCGAGGCGCTGGGCAAACAGGGGCGGGTGACCGCACTGCTCAAGACGCTTGGCAAGATGACGCCCGAGGAGCGGCAAGTAAAAGGCCCTGCGATCAACGGCCTGCGCGAGACGCTGACCGAGGCGATCGCGGCGCGCAAGACGGTGCTTGAGGAGGCCGCGCTCGACGCCCGTCTCGCCAGCGAAACGCTCGACATGACGCTGCCCGCCGATGTGCCCGCCAGCGGGACGATCCATCCGGTCAGCCAGGTGATGGACGAACTCGCCGAGATCTTCGCCGACCTTGGCTTCGCGGTCGCGACGGGACCGGAGATCGAGGACGACTGGCATAATTTCACCGCGCTCAACATTCCCGAAACGCATCCGGCGCGCGCGATGCACGACACCTTCTACTTCCCGGACGAGG
>JAPKCG010000016.1 GCA_028823055.1 Sphingomonas bacterium | reverse complement strand
GCCACCGCCCTTTCGGGTGCCAAGCTGTCGAACCTGTCGCGCTCGATCAGCGTCGATCAGCTCGCGACCGCACAGGGCGCCCGCTCGTCGGTCGCCATCGCGGATCGCACCGCGCCGATCGCGTCAGGCAGCTTCACGCTGACGCTTGGCAAGGCGACCTATAGTCCCGACGGATCGACGATGACCGCGTTCGACGGCGACTCCGCGAACGCCATCACCATCGATGTCACCAATGCCAGCCTCGACGATATCGCCATCGCGATCAACGCCAAGAAAGCGGGCGTCACCGCCACCGTCGTCACCGATGGCATGGGCGGCGCCTTTCTGTCGCTCAAGGGGCAAACGGGCGCCAACCAGGCGTTCACGCTCGCCGCGACGGACGATGTGTCGGGCAATCTGGCGCAGTTCGCGGTTGGCGTCGGCGCACCGGGTACGACGCTGACATCGGGGGCGGTCAACGCCAAGCTGACCGTCGACGGCATCGCGGTCGAGCGCGCATCGAACACGATCAGCGACCTTGTCGATGGCGTGAAGCTGCAGCTCAATCAGGTGACGACCAGCGCGGTGTCGCTGACCAGCACGCCGCCCACCACCGCGCTTAAAAACGCGGTCGCCGATTTCGTCGATACCTACAACCTCGCCATGGCGCAGGTGATCGAACAGGCCAATTCAAAGACCGGCGTACTCAAATCTGACACGGCCGCGCGCGCGTTGATGAGCTCGCTGCAGTCGCTGACGACGCAGTCGCTGTCGTCGGACGTCAGTGTGGGCACGCCCAACTCGCTCGCGGCGATCGGCGTGCGCACCAATCGCGACGGAACGCTGGAAGTCGATTCGGCCGCGCTCGACAAGGCGCTCGCGGACGATCCCGACGCGGTCGAGGCGATGTTCGCTTATTCACCGATCGGCACGAGCGGGATCTCCGCGCAACTCGACAAGATCGTCAATGCCGCGAACAGCACCATTTACGGCCTTGGCGCGTCGATTTCGAGTTACACTTCGACGCAGTCGACGCTCGCAAAGCAACAAGCAGCGCTAACCGACCAGTCCGAGCAGATGACGACCCGGCTGACCCAGCAATTCTCGTCGATGAATGCGAAGATCAGCGCGTATAAGGCGACGCAGTCGTTTCTCGATAATCAGATCAAAGCCTGGAACAAAGGCGACAGTTGATGACCTATGCATCCGCGCTCGTGCGCAATCCTTATGCGACCTATCGGCAGATCGACGTCGTCGGGCGCACCGCGGTCGCGGATGGCCCCGCGCTCGTCCAGCTTCTCTACGAGGAATTGATCGCGGCGTTGCGCGCGGCAGCCTGGGCGGTCGAGCGCGCGCAATACGCCAAAAAGGGCGAACGCCTGACGCGCGCCACCGCGATCCTATATGCGCTTGAGGCCGGACTCGATTTCGACAAGGGCGGCGACGTCGCGCTGACGCTCGGCAGCTTTTACGGCGGTGTCCGTCGCGCGATCGTCGATGCGTCGATCGGGTCCAGCCCCGTTCCCTTCCGCGAAGCCGCCGACAGCCTGTCCGAAATCGCGCAGGCATGGAAAACCGCCCGCGCCGCCTGACGCACGGCGAACGTCCGACTGGCGGCTGAACCCCACCGTTTGCTAGCGGCTGAACCCCACCCGCTTGCTAGCGGCTAAACCAGTGCCGCTGGACGAAATAGATCACGACCCCGGCGGTAATCACCGCGCACGCCGCCATGATCGCATCGAACATCCACGGCGCCTGCTGATAGGGGAGCGGCACGTTCATCCCGTATAATCCGGTGATGAAGGTCAGCGGTAGGAACACCATCGCGACGATCGAGATGATCAGGCCGCGCGTATCGATCTGTTCGGCGCGCAGGTCGGTCAGCGCCTCGTGCATCAACGCGGATCGTTCACGGATCGATTCAAGCTCTTCCGCCATTCGCGCCGCGCGGTCTGCGGCGGCGGACAGGTGCAACCGGTCGTCATCCTGCAACCATGATGCCGGCAGCGTCGCGAGTTTCTCCAGCGCCGCCCGCTGCGGCTGGAGAAAGCGCCGATACCCGATCGATTCGACGCGAACACGCGACACCGTCCGGCGCAATTCGAAAATGCGGCTGCTATCGAGCCCCTGTTCGCAATCGTCGAGCTGATCGCCGAGATCGGCGACCTGCGGGTCCAGATCCTCGGTAATCTCGGCCGCGAATTCGGCGATCAGGTCACCGGGGTCGCCGATCCCGCCCGCCTCGATTGTTTTCTGTACCGCGCGTACCGCGATCATCGTCTTACGCGTCACCGAAAATACCCGGCCCGCGACCGCCCAGATTCGAACCGAGGCCAGCAAATCGCCCGACACCCCCGCCACGTCGTCCTCCGCCCGTCCACGCAGGTTGAGCAGCGCGCCTTCGTCAAACGCTTCGCAGCGCGGCCGCGTTTCGACCGCGGTCAATGCGTCGACGACATAATCGGGCAGATGCGCCTCGTCGCGCAACCACCCCTGCGCGCGCTCATCGCCAAACGACAGATGTACCCAGATCAGATCGACCGCACCCGGCGACAATGCCTCGCTGATCGCGACGCGAGTCGCGATCCCATCCTTCACGCGATAGCCAAACCCGCTCATGCCATCGTCACCTCGACCGACAGGCCGGGCTCGGGCGGATCAGGCATCGCCCCCGCAATCCGCGCCGCATCCGCGCGCGCGCGGTCGAGGATCGCGGGCGGGACGTCGTCACCGTGATAGACACGGTCGGCATTGGCGAGCAGGCGCGCCTGACGGATCGTCACATCATCGGGATCGGCGGATGTCAGCGTCATCGTCACCGCCCCCTCGGTCACTGTCCCCCTGGCTACCGCGTCGACCGATCCGCCCTCACCGGTGCCAAACGGATCGAACGCGCCGCCGGGGGCCAGCATCGCGGCGATCACACGGCGGCGTTCGCCCATTTCGGGATAGCGCGCACGTAATTCCCCGCGCAGCGCCGACAGCCGCCGCGTCATCGCGCCCAGCCCCGCAGGCAACATTCCCTCCAGCCGTTGTCGCAGCGCCGCCGCGAGCCCCGCCGACGCGCCACCCGTCCCGATCGCGACGATCACCGGATCACGGTCGACGATCGCGGGCAGCGTGAAATCGCACAGGTCCGACCGGTCGACCGCATTGACCAGCACGCCGCGCGCCTTCAACCGCGCGACCGCCGCTTCGGGCTCATCGAGCGCGACGATCGCCAGTGCCGCCTCGGCCGCCTCTCCGACGATCACTGCCCCCGCCCGGTCGAGCAGCCGCCGCTTCGCGTCCGCCGCCTCACCCTCGCCCAGCAGGATGACGGGCCGCCCCGCCAGCCTGACGAACAGCGGCAGGCTGTGCAGCGTCACCGCGTCAGCCACTCCGGCACCCGTTCGGCGGCCAGGATCGTCTCGGGCTGAATCCGATCCGCGACGACCGCGAACCGGTCGCCATCGACGAGCACTTCGGGGACCAGTCCCCGGCTGTTATAGGTCGATGCCATCGTCGCGCCATACGCCCCGGCGGTGCGAAATACCGCCAGGTCGCCGCTCTTCACGGCGTCGATGTCGCGCCCCATCGCAAAGGTATCGCCGCTTTCGCACACCGGCCCCGCGATGTTCGCGCGCATCCGCGTACCCGACGGCTCGACCGCCGCGAAATCATGCCACGCATCGTAGAGCGCGGGTCGCGCCAGATCGTTCATCGCGGCATCGACGATGACATAGGGATCATTGACGCCCGGCTTCACCCAGATGATTTCGGTCAGCAACACACCCGCATTCCCCGCGATCAGCCGTCCGGGCTCGAACATCAATTCGACATCCCATCCCTCGGTCGCGCGCGCGACCATCGCGCCATAGTCGGCGGGAGACGGCAGCACATCGCTCTCGCGATAGGGCACGCCGAGCCCGCCGCCCAGATCGACGCGCGTGATGCGATGACCCGCGCCGCGCAAATCGGCGACCAGCCGCCCGATCTTCGCAAACGCCTCTTCCAGCCGCGACAGGTCGGACAACTGGCTGCCGATATGGATCGCGACGCCCTTCAGGTCGATCCCGTCGAGCGGCGCAAGCCGTCCGAACATTGCGGCGGCCTGATCGATCGGTACGCCGAACTTGTTATCCGCCTTGCCCGTCGAAATCTTGGCATGGGTGCCCGCATCGACATCGGGATTGACGCGCAGCACCGCGGGCGCGCGCATCCCGCGCGCGGCGGCGAGCTGGGCGAGGACGACGCCTTCCTCTTCCAGCTCGAGGTTGAACTGCCCGATTCTCTCGTCGAGCCCCTTGCTCAATTCGGCTCGCGTCTTGCCGACGCCGGAAAACACAATGTCCCCGGGCGCCATTCCTGCGGCGAGCGCACGCGCCATCTCGCCCCCCGACACGACATCGGCACCATAGCCTTCGTCCGCCAGCACGCGGAGCACCGCGAGATTGGGGTTCGCCTTGATAGCGTAAGCGAGGTGAACCTTGCCGAGCGATTTCAGCCCGTCGCGAAACGCGCGCGCCTGATGCCGGAAATAGGCGGTCGAATAGACATAGACGGGGGTGCCCACCGCCGCGGCGATCGCGGGCAGCGCGACGTCCTCGCAATGAAGGATATTGTTCTGATAATCGAAGCTGTTGGTCATCGTGGTGGCAAATCAAACTCATCGACGCGGCGCTCGTCCGAGCTCTTCAGTATCTCGTCGCTACGCTGCGGGCGTTGTTGGGTGGTCGGCGTCAGCAAATCTTGCGGCGTCGGTTTGACGGCGGTGCCATAAGGGGCGGGCGGCAGCGACGCTCCCGCGCGCGGCTGCAGCGGTTTGGCCGCCCCGCATCCGCCCACGATCAGCGCGAGCGTCAGTGCACCCCCGGTCGCCAGCCTTTTCATGATCGCGGCTCCCGCGCCGCACGGATCGCGGTACGGACATTGTCGGGCGCGGTGCCGCCGAAACTCGTCCGGCTCGCGACCGAGGCATCGACCGACAGCACGTCATAGACTCGCTCGTCGATCCGCGCGTCGATCTCACGAAGCTGCTCGATCGACAGCGAATCGAGCGATATGCCCAATTCTTCGGCGCGTTTCACAGCACGCCCCGTCACGTGATGCGCCTCACGAAACGGCAGGTCCGCCTCGCGCACCAGCCAGTCGGCAAGGTCGGTCGCGGTCGAAAAGCCGCTCATCGCCAGGCTGCGCATCCGGTCGGTACGGAACGTCGCGCTTTCGACCATTCCCGTCATTGCGGCGAGGCACAGTCCGATCAGGTCATGCGCCTCGAACACGGGTGGTTTGTCGTCCTGCATATCTTTCGAATAAGCCAGCGGCAGGCCTTTCATCGTCACCATCAGCGCGGTGAAACACCCCATGATGCGCCCGGCATGGCCGCGCACCAGTTCGGCTGCGTCGGGATTGCGCTTTTGCGGCATGATCGAACTGCCCGTCGACCATTGGTCGCTCAGCGCGACGAAGCCGAAGGGCTGCGACGCCCACAGCACGAATTCCTCAGCCAATCGCGACAGATGGAGCGAACATTGCGTTGCCGACGACAGATAATCGAGCGCGAAATCGCGATCGCTGACCGCATCGAGGCTGTTGCGCGTCGGCGCGTCGAACCCCAGCGCGGCGGCGGTCGCGTCGCGATCGATCGGGAAACCCGTCCCCGCCAGCGCCGCCGACCCCAGCGGGCACCGGTTCATCCGCACCCGCGCATCCTCGAAACGCGACACGTCGCGCGCGATCATCTCATGATACGCCATCAGGTGATGGCCCAGCGTCACTGGCTGCGCGCTTTGCAAATGCGTGAAGCCCGGCATCACCGCGTCGGCATGTTCCTCCGCGCGCGCCAACAGCGCTTGCTGAAACGCCCCGAGCGCGGTCAGCACTTCATCGATCGCATCGCGCGTCCACAGCCGGAAATCGGTCGCGACCTGATCGTTGCGGCTGCGCGCGGTATGAAGCCGCCCCGCGACCGGCCCGATCTTGTCGGCGAGCCGCGCCTCGGTCATCATATGGATGTCTTCGAGGTCGAGGTCGATTGGCACGCCGTCACGCGCGTAATCCGCCGCGACCGCATCTAGGCCCGCGTCGATCGTCGCGACGTCTTCGGCCACGACGATGCCCTGTTTGCCGAGCATCGCGACATGCGCCTTCGATCCCGAAATATCCTGACGCCACATTCGCTTGTCGAAGGGGATCGAGGCGTTTATCTCACGCATCACCGCAGCAGGGCCGTCGGCAAACCGCCCGCCCCACATCGCATTGGATCCGTTCATGGCCTTTTCGTCGTCGCGGCTGGCGATCGCCAGTCTCCTTATCGTCGCTACCGGAATCGCCGGTTGCGATAGGCAAAGCGACGGCAACGTACAAGCGAACGTCGCAGCCGCGCCGATGAGCGATGAAGTGTTGAGCGATGAGGTCACCGGACCCACCGCCGCGCCCGCCGCGCCGCAAACCGGGATCGACCGCAGCCACAAGGGCGAAATGGCCCCGACGATCGTCTTCAGCAAACCCGACGGGACGCCGACGACGCTAGCCGATTTTCGCGGGCGTCCCGTGCTGATGAACCTGTGGGCGACATGGTGCGGACCATGCGTCGCCGAACTGCCGACGCTCAACGCCCTCGCGGCGTCGCTGGCGGACAAGGTCCATGTTCTCGCGATCAGTCAGGACACGCAAAAGGCGGCAGAAGTGCCCCAATTCCTCGCCGATCACGGTGCGAAGGCGCTGGCCCCCTATGTCGACGACAAGATGGGGTTGAGCCTGGGTTATGGCGCGAACCTGCCGACGACGATCCTGTTCGATTCGTCGGGCAAGGAAGTGTGGCGCTGGCACGGCGGCAACGAATGGGACAGCGCCGCCGCCAAGGCGCTGATCGCAGAGGCAAGCTAGGTCAGACGCCGTCCGCCACGCTGTCGGGCTTGAGTTCGAGCGCTGCGTTGAGCTCGCCCCCGAGCAGGAAGACATAGGCCGACAGCCATAACCACGTCAGCAGCACGATCACCGCCGACAGCGAGCCATAGGTCGCGCCATAGCTGCCGAAATTCGATACATAGACGCCGAACAGCGCGGTCGCCGCGAGCCACAACAAGGTCGACAGCACCGCCCCGGGCGACAACCAGACCCAGCGCGCATCGCTGTGATTCGGCGCGAACCGATACAATGCCGCCGCCCCGGTGATCGCGATCAGGGCGAGGAGAAGATACCCCCCGACCCGGATCGCGGCGAGCAGCGCATCGGGTGTCCAGGGCAGCAGATCGGTGAGGAAGGCGAGCACCGTCGTCGTGCCCATCGCGGTAATGACGAGGATCACCGCCCCCACCACCATCGCCAGCGCGACGATGCGCAGCATCACGAAACCACGTTCTTCCTTTACCCGGAAGGCGATGTTGAGCGCGGTGACCATCGCGGCGGTCCCCTTGGTCGCCCCGTACAGCGCGATCCCGAGCGCGAGGATCAGCCCCCACCCCTTGCTGCCCTGCGCGGTTTCGACGACACGCTGCAACTGGTCGCCGATCACGCTCGCCGCGTCCGAGGGCAGCACCGTCGCGAGCGCGCGGATATCGTTCGCCACCGTCTCCGCATCCGCAACCAGGCCATAGGTCAGCACGATCGCCGCCAGCATCGGCACGATCGCGGCAAAGGCGTAAAACGCCACCCCCGCCGCGATCAGCGATACGTTATCCTCGTCGGCCCGCGCCCATGCGCGTTTCGCACCCTGCCACCAATCGGCGCGCGAATGCCGCCACGGTTCCCTGATTCCACCCATGCTATACATATGGGCGAGCCCGCCGATTGTTCCGCCGCCATCACGATCCGATGCGGCGACCGGCGCTGCTCTCGGGCCTCAGTACATATGCTGGCCGCCATTGATGCTCAGCGTCGACCCGGTGACGAAGCCGCCATCCTCCGAACACAGAAATGCCACGCCGCGTGCGATCTCGGTCGCCTGACCCAACCGTCCGACCGGGATCTTCGCGACGATCTTTTCGAGCACGTCGGCGGGGACCGCGGCGACCATGTCGGTGTCGATATAGCCCGGCGCGATCGCATTGACCGTCACGCCAGCGCGCGCGCCTTCCTGCGCCAGCGCCTTCGTGAAGCCGTGAATACCCGATTTGGCGGCGGCATAGTTGACCTGACCATATTGGCCGGCCTGCCCGTTGATCGACCCGATATTGACGATCCGCCCCCATTTGCGATCGCGCATTCCGGCAAAGGTCGCCTTGGCCATGTTGAAACAGCCGCCAAGATTGGTGTCGATGACGTCCTTCCACGCCTCATACGACATTTTCAGGATCGTGCCGTCGCGCGTGATGCCAGCATTGTTGACGACGATGTCGACGGACCCCAGTTCGTCGGCGACTTTCTGGCACCCCGCCTGACAGGCGTCGAAATCGCCGACGTCCCATTTATACGTCGCGATGCCGGTGCGCTCCGAAAATTCCTTCGCGCGTTCGTCATTGCCAGCATAGTTCGCAGCGACCGTTACTCCCATGTCCTTCAGCGCAAGGCTGATCGCCTCACCAATTCCGCGGGTTCCTCCGGTAACGATCGCGACGCGGGGCATATCTTGTTCTCCAAGCTTGGGATTCGATTGATGTCAGCCCTCCGATACCCAGCCTTTGAGCTCGCGCGCAATCGTGCGGCGCAGCATAGAAACGCCGACTTCGCTGTCGTTAAGACAGGGAAGATACGCAAAATCGGTCCCACCCGCCGCGATAAAGCTGTCGCGACCACGGATCGCGAGTTCCTCAAGCGTTTCGAGACAATCCGCTGAAAATCCGGGTGCGATCAACGCGACCTTCCTGATCCCCTGGCCCGGCAACGCCTCCAGCGTCGCGTCGGTCGCGGGCTGCAGCCATTTGGCGGGCCCGAAACGCGACTGGAACGCGATCGTCAGCGGCCGCCCCGCCAGCGTGTCCTTCAACGCCTCACCCAGCAATCGCGCGGTCTTCTGGCAATGGCAGTGATAGGGGTCGCCGAGTTCCAGCGTCCGTTGCGGCATTCCGTGAAAGCTCGCCAACACCGCATCCGGTGTAAAATCCAGCGCGGCCAGTCCTGCCTCGACCGACGTCTTCAACGCATCGATATAATCGGGCGTATCGTAATATGGCGGCAGCGTGCGGATCGCGGGCTGCCAGCGCATCGATGCCAGCAACTCGAACGCCTTGTCGTTCGCGGTCGCGGTCGTCGCGGCACAATATTGTGGATATAGCGGCGCGAGCAGAATACGCTCGCACCCCGCCGCCTTCATCGCGGTCATTCGGTCGGCGATCGACGGATTGCCATATCGCATCGCCCAATCGACCATCACCTCGGGACCGAACGCGCCCTGCAACGCCAGGCTCTGCGCCTTGGTGATCGCAGCGAGCGGTGATCCGTCCTCACTCCAGACAAGGCTATAGGCATGCGCAGATTTCTTGGGCCGCGTCTGCAGGATGATGCCGCGCAGAATCGGCTGCCAGGCGATTTGCGGAATCTCGACGACGCGCCGGTCGGACAGGAATTCACCGAGATAGCGTTTTACCGACTTCGCATCGGGCGCATCGGGGGTGCCGAGGTTCATGAGCAGCACGCCGATTCTGGGCGGTGCGATCGCGGGGTGATTGGTGGGCAGCGTCATTTGCCCGGCCTAAGCGGAAGCGCGCGGATGCGATAGCCCGTTGCGGATTGCAGCGCGTTGGCGATTGCGGGCGCGACGGGCGGCACCGCCAGATCGCCGACCCCGCCCGGAGCCTCGTCACTGCGCGCGATGTCGACGATAATGTCCGGCGTATCGACGAGTCGCGGCAGTGCGAGCCCGCCAAATCCGCGCATGTCGGCCAGCCCGCGGATAAACCCCGTCGACACGCCCAGCGCCTGCGCCATACCGAAGATCAGCCCGCCCTCGATTTGTTGCCGAACCAAGTCGGGGTTGATCGATCGCCCGCAATCGACCGCCGCGACGATGCGGTCGACGACGATCCGTTGATCGTCACCGACATGCGCCTCCGCCAGCACCGCGATATAGCTGCCGCGAAACGCATGGCACGCAATCCCCTGCCCGCTGCCCGGCACCCCGCCGTCCCACCCGCCCAGCGCCGCGACGGTCGACAGGCATCGCGCCAGCCGCGCGTCGCCGCCGAGCATCCCGATGCGATAGGATAGGGGTTCGTTCCCCGCGACATGCGCCAGTTCGTCGATGAACGATTCGGTGAAGAAGCACGTATAACCATGTGCCCCGCCGCGCAGATGCCCCGTCGGCACGCCGATCTCGGCGGGGTGATGATCGACCGCCAGCGCGGGAATGCGATACGGCGGCACCGCACCCGCCACCGCATAGCGATCACCGCGCGCGCCGATCGTCACGGCCTCCACGACGCCTTGCGGCAGGACGCGACGCGCGATTTGCTTCCCCGTTTCGGGCGCCGCGATCTTCGCGCTCCAGCCCAGAATCGCGCCGTTCGCCGCAAGCCGCGCCGCCATCCTGGCGCGTGCCGGCGGGCGATAACGGTCGTGGAGCACATCTTCTCCGCGCGACCAGACAAGGCTGACCGGACGGCGCAGCTTGACCGCCAACGACGCTGCCTGCTCGGCGATCAGCGGGTCGAGCGTCGCGCCGAACCCGCCGCCCGCCATCGTCCGATGCACGACGACCGCATTCTCCCCGATCCCCGCCGCCCGCGCGGCGGCGACGCGCGCCGCCTGCGGCGCGGCGGTGGGCAACCATAGTTCGAGCCGCCCGTCACGATAGGCCGCGGTCGCGCTCATGGTTTCGATCGCGGCATGGACGCCCGCGGCGGCGGCATATTCGGCGGTGACGAGCGTTGCACCCTTGAACGCCGCGGCCAGATCGCCCGTCGATGCGACGCGCAGCCCCGATGTGTCGAACGCACCGGTCAGCGCCCGGTCGATCGACGCGCTGTCGACGACGCCGCCACGGGTTTCGAACCGCGGCTTCATCGCGTCGAGCGCCTTGGCCGCCGCCCACCATGTCGTCGCGACCGCCGCGACCCAGCGGCTGTTTTCGACGATCTGCAACACGCCCCTGATCCGGTCGGCGGCAGCACGATCGACCGATACCAGCCGTGTGTCGCCGATCGGACCCTGACGGATCGCGGCGTGGACCATGTCGGGCAGACGGATGTCGCCCGCGAAATTCGCGGACCCATCGACCTTGGCGGGGATGTCGAGCCGGGGCAGCGATTCGCCCGCCAGATGCCCCGCCCCCTGCGTCCCGATCGGCAGCGGGTCGGGCGGCGACAGCCCGGCGGCATCGGCGGCCAGCTCGGCAAAGCGAACGCGCCGTTCGCCATGTACGACAAACCCCGCCGCGACGCGGCAATCGGCGGGCGCGACATCCAGCCGCGCCGCCGCCGCCTGACACAGCAGCGCGCGCGCGGTGGCCCCGGCAATCCGGCACGCCTCTTCAAAATTGCGCACCGATGTCGCGCCGCCCGTCAGCATCGCCGCCGACCGCGCGGCCAGCCCCGCCAGCGCATCGTCGGGCACCCGCGCCAGCGTGCCCTCGAACAGCTCGGCGAGTGCCAGCGAATTGGCATAGAGCGGGTTGATCGGTGCCGGTTCGACCGCGACCGTGCGCCAGTCCGCGCCCAGCTCGTCCGCGACGATCTGCGGCAACGCGGTATAGACGCCCTGACCATGTTCGAGTTGGGGCACGGCGACGGTGACATGCCCGTCGGTGCCGATCTTCAGCCACGCACCGAAGATCGTCTCCCCCGGTGACGCGGACAGATTGGCGGCATAGTCACGCGGCCACAGGCCCCAAGCGACGACCAGCCCGACACCCACGCCCCCACCGACGAGAACACCCCTTCTGCTGATCGCCATCCGCGCGCTCTAAAGCCGCAGGGGGGTGGTGGGAAGGTTAAAGAAACCGCTCTCCTGCATCATCGGCAGCCATCATCGTCGCCTGTCCGCCCCTTGCGTCCGCCTCTTCCGTTCGCTCCGCCCGCCCGCGCAACACCTTGCGCACGAGCGCACGAGCGCGAACATAGGGACCATTCGCGCGAACGCTCGATCCGGCGCTTACGCCACCTCTTTCGCGGCGATCGCGCGGTAACTGTTGCGCAGCGTCACCTTGTCGATCTTTTCGGTGCCCAATCTCGGCAATGCGACCGCGCTGACCCAGATCCGCGTCGGCACCTTGAACGCCGCGATATGCTCGGACAGGAACGCGCGCAGCGCGTACTCGTCGAGCGTCGCATCGCCCTGCGCATGAACGACCGCGCCGGGCACTTCCCCGAACCGGTCGTCGTCGAGCCCGAACACCGCCGCCTCGGCGACGTCGGGATGTTCGTACAAGGCGGCCTCGACCTCCTGACAGCTGATATTCTCGCCGCCGCGGATGATGATGTCCTTCTTGCGATCGACGATGAAGACATAACCGTCCTCGTCCAGATAGCCGATGTCGCCCGAACGGAAATACGCATCCTCGGTATAGGCCTCCGCGGTCGCATCGGGCCGCCCCCAATATTCGAGGAAGTTGGCGACCGACCGGATGCATATCTCGCCGCGTTCGCCCTGCGCGACGGGGTTGCCCGCATCGTCGAGGATGGCGAGATCGACAAGCGGCGCGGACGGGCGCCCCGCCGAATTGGGCTTGGCGGTATAATTGGTCCGCCAGTTGCCCGTGCCGACGCCATTGGTTTCGGTGAGGCCATATCCGATCAACGGCGACGAACCGCCCATTTCCTTGTCGATCCGTTTGACATGCTCGACCGGACGCGGCGCACCGCCCGCCGCGAAATCGGTGACCGTCGACAGGTCGTATTTCGCGCGATTGGGATGATTGAGAATCTCGAAACTCATCAGCGGCACGCCGACGAAATAGCTGATCTTTTCCTTTTCGATCAGCCGCATCGCCTCTTCGGCGTCCCATTTGCGCATGATCACGATCTTGCGCCCGATCGCAAAGCTCTGCAGCATCAGCGGGACTTCGGCGGTGACATGGAACAACGGCACCGACAGCAATGTCGATGGCTGCGCATCCGACGCGGTGCCATCCTGCTGCGCCAGGCCAAGCATCATCACCGCCTGTGCCAGATAGTTGAAGATCCCCTGCATCACGCCTCGATGGTCGGACAGGGCACCCTTCGACCGGCCCGTCGATCCCGAGGTAAACAGGATCGTCGCATGATCGTCGCCCGTCAGTGCAGGCAGCGCGACGTCGTCCGTTGCCTCGCCGATCGCGGGGGCGAGCGAGGCCAGCAACGTCTGCGTATCGTCGATCCCCACGACATTCACGTCGAGCTGTTTCAGCCGGTCGACGCGGGGCGCATCGGCAAATATCAGCGAACAATCGACGAGGCCGATCGCATCCGCCAGCTCTTCGGATTGCCACCAGCCATTGAGCAACGTCGCAACGCCGCCCGCGATCAAGATTCCCATGTATATCGCAATCCACGCGGGTGAATTGCGCATCGCAATCCCGACCCGGTCGCCCTTGGCGACGCCATGATGCGCGATCAGCCCCCTGGCGACCTGCGTCGCGGCGGCGTGCATGTCGGCAAAGGTGATTCGTTCGTCGTCGCTGACGAGGAAGGTTGCGGCGGCATGTTCGTTGCAGAAATGCGCGAAATAGGCGGCCAGTGTCGGCGGCGCGGCCGCGATCAGCGGCATTTCAACGCCCCGACGCATCGTTTTGCCCAGCGCGAGCTGGCCCCCCTCACCAGTCAACGCCGCCATGATCGCATCCATGCGCTGGTCGAGTTCGGTCCGCATTCATTCTCTCCACTTGGTCTTATGCCTTACCGCCATTATGCAGGCGACATAGCCCAGGGGGAAGCCTTGATACCCGAACTCGCCGCCGTCGCCCCCGCCGTTACCGAAACGGTATCGCAAGGGCATATCCGTTTCGCCGATCTCGGGCTGCATCCCGACATCTTCACGATCGGCTTCTTCACGCTGCGCTGGTACAGCCTCGCCTATATTTCCGGCATCCTGATCGGCTGGTGGTATCTGCTGAAACTGCTCGCCCAGCCCGGTGCACCGATGGCGCGGCGCCATGCCGACGACCTGGTCTTCTACGCGACGCTCGGCATCATCCTCGGCGGTCGGATCGGCTATGTGCTCTTCTACGCGCCCGATATGCTGCTCCATCCGTTGCGCATCCTGCGGCTGTGGGACGGCGGCATGTCGTTCCATGGCGGCGTCATCGGCACCTCGCTCGGGCTGATCCTGTTCGCGCGCAAGCACGGGCTCAACTGGCTGCGCGTCCATGATTATATCGCCTGTTGCGTCCCCTTCGGCCTGTTCTTCGGGCGGCTTGCCAATTTCGTGAACGGCGAATTGTGGGGCAAGCCCAGCGATGCACCGTGGGCGATCATATTCGAACGCACCGTCCCTTACGGCATGATCGAACCCGCACGACACCCGAGCCAGCTATACGAAGCCGGTCTCGAAGGGCTGGCGCTCTTCGCCTTGCTCTGGTTCGCCTTTTGGAAGACCAAGGCGCGCTACGACCCGGGCAAGCTCGTCGGGTTGTTCGTGCTCGGCTATGGCATCGCGCGCTTCGTCGTCGAATTCTTTCGCGAACCCGATGCGCAACTGCGCGTCTTCGCCGAAAGAACGGGACTGCACATGGGCCAGTGGCTGTGCGTGCCGATGATCATCGGTGGCCTTTATCTCATCCTGACCGCCGCCAAACGACGCACACGGGTCGAGCCGACCTGGGGCAGCGAAAGCGTCGCATGACCCCGCCCCCTCCCGATAGCGGGAGGGGAGACGACCTCCCCCTACCCGAAGCGCTTTTACCCGAAGCTCTGGCCGCTGCGATCACGATGGCAGGACCGATGTCGATCGCGCAGTTCATGGGCGCGGCGAACACGCATTATTACGCGACGCGCGATCCACTGGGCGCGAGCGGGGATTTCGTCACCGCACCGGAAATCAGCCAGATGTTCGGCGAGCTGATCGGGCTATGGGCCGCCGATCTGTGGGACCGCGCGGGACGGCCTGATGTCGCCTGGGTCGAGCTCGGGCCGGGCCGCGGCACGCTTGCCGCCGACGCGTTGCGCGCGATGGCCAAGGCGGGGCTGACGCCGCCCGTCCATTTCGTCGAAACCAGCCCCGTCCTGACCGAAACGCAGCGTCAGCGCGTGCCTGATGCGACATGGCATCGCGACACGACGACGCTGCCCGACACAGTGCCGCTGATCGTCATCGCCAACGAATTTTTCGACGCGCTGCCGATCCGCCAGCTCATCAAGCGCGACACCTGGCACGAACGCCTCGTCGCGTGTCAGGATACGCTGTTCCTGCCGATCGCGGGCAAGGCCGTCCCCGACGACATCGTCCCCGCTCCGTTTCGCGATGCTGATGCGGGGTCGATCCTCGAAACCTCACCCGATTCGGTGCAGGTGATGCGTACAGTCACGAAGCGTTTGGTCGCCCAGGGCGGCGCGCTGCTCGCGATCGATTACGGATATGATGGTCCCGCGCTCGGGGACACGTTGCAAGCGGTGCGCGGGCATGATTACGCCAACCCGTTCGATACACCGGGGCAGCATGACCTCACCGCGCATGTCGATTTCACGACGCTCGCCGCTGCGGCGCAAAGCGCAGGGGGCACGGTCTGGGGGCCGGTCGCGCAGCGCGATCTGCTCGGCGCGCTCGGGATCGATTCGCGTACCTCAGCGCTGGCCAAGGCGAGTCCCGGTCGCGGTGCATCGCTCATCGCCGATCGCAAGCGGCTGATGGACGATATGGGCCAGCTGTTCCGCGCGATCGGGGTCACCGCCCCCGGCTGGCCAGCGCCCGCGGGCTTCGCATGACGCAGTGTCGCGACGCCGGGCCGGACGATGCCGCGACGCTCAGCGCGCTCGCCAGGCGCACGTTCAGTGAGACGTTCGGCCATCTCTACGACCCCGCCGACCTTGCCGCCTTCCTGACACGGCATACGCCGGAAGCATGGGCTGAGGAAATCGCGGACCCCGCCTTCGCGATCCGCATCGTCGAACAGGATGGCGACGCGATCGGTTATGCCAAACTCGGCCCGCCCTCGCTGCCGTTCGAACCGCACGGGATCGCGATCGAGCTGCGTCAATTCTATCTCCTCACCGCCGCGCAGGGGACCGGGGTAGCGCAACGGTTGATGGCGTGGGTCATCGATGCCGCACGGGCCCAGGGAGCGGACAGTCTTTATCTCTCGGTCTTTGTCGACAATCACCGCGCGCGGCGTTTCTATGAGCGTCACGGGTTCGAACGGATCGGCGAATATGGCTTCATGGTCGGTAATCATCGCGATACCGACGATATCATGAGGCTGACCTTATGAATGACATCGACATCATCCGTGCCGCCGCGCTCGATGGAGTGCCGCACGGCTTTCTCGGCCGTTGCGGCGGAGTGTCCGACGGTATTTTCACCAGCCTCAATATCGGCCTCGGGTCGAGCGACGATCGCGCCTCGGTCGAGGAAAATCGCCGTCGCGCCGCCAACGCTGTGCTGCCCGGCGCAACGCTTGCGACGGTCTATCAAGTTCACGGTGCAGAGGTCGCGGCGGTGACGGCATCGTTCGCCCCCGACGCGCGCCCGCGCTGCGATGCGATGGTGACCGACCGGCCTGGCATCCTGCTCGGCATTCTCACCGCCGATTGCGCGCCCGTCCTGTTCGCGGACCGCGTGGCGGGCGTCGTCGGGGCGGCGCATGCGGGTTGGAAAGGGGCGCTTGCTGGCGTCACCGATTCGACAATCTCCGCGCTGGAGGCGCTAGGGGCGGAGCGCAGCCGGATCACCGCCGCGATCGGCCCGTGTATCGCGCGGTCGAGCTATGAGGTCGACGAGGCCTTCCTGCACCGTTTCGCCGAAGCCGATCCCGCCAACGATCGTTTCTTCGCCCCCGGTCGCGCAGGCCATCATCAGTTCGATCTCGAAGCCTATGTCGCCCACCGCCTTGCCGATGCGGGCGTCGCGCGGGTCGAGGCGCTGGGTCGCGACACCTATGCCGATAATGCACATTTCTTCAGCTATCGCCGCGCCACGCATCGGGGCGAGCCGGATTATGGTCGGCAAGTCAGCCTGATCGGCATCTGCTGACGCATATCGTCGGCCAACTGGTTTCCCTCGATACCAAACTCGCGTTACACTCCGATCAATCAGGAGAAAACGGATGCCCGACACACCTAACGAAACCGAAGCCGATCTGACTGGCGTTCCCGCCCGTGTGAATCCCAAGCCGAAGCTCGAAAAGATCGGTGGGCGCAAGCTGAAGCCGTCGACGCTGATGATGGGCCACGGCTACGATCCATCGCTCTCGGAAGGGTCGCTCAAGCCGCCGATCTTTCTCACGTCTACCTTCGTCTTCCCCAATGCGGCGGCGGGCAAGCGGCATTTTGAGGGCGTTACGGGTCGGCGACCCGGCGGCGCGGAAGGCCTTGTCTATTCGCGGTTCAACGGTCCTAATCAGGAAATTCTCGAAGATCGCCTTGGCGTATGGGAAGAGGCCGAAGACGCACTCGCCTTTTCCTCGGGCATGTCCGCGATCGCGACGCTCTTCCTGGCGATGGTCAAGCCGGGCGACACGATCGTCCATTCGGGGCCGCTTTATGCCGCGACCGAAACGCTGATCGCGCGGGTTCTCGGCAAGTTCGGCGTCAATTATATCGACTTCCCCGCAGGTGCATCGCGGGAGGCCATCGACAAGGTGCTTGATCGCGCCAAGGCGCAAGGGCGCGTTGCGATGATCTATCTCGAAAGCCCCGCCAACCCGACCAACGCGCTCGTCGATGTCGAGGCGGTCGCCGCCAGCCGCGATGCGGCATTCGCGGATACGGAAGAAAAGCCGCCGATCGCGATCGACAACACCTTCCTCGGGCCCTTGTGGCAACAGCCGCTCAAACACGGTGCCGATCTCGTCATCTACAGCCTGACGAAATACGCGGGCGGTCATTCGGACCTCGTCGCGGGCGGCCTGCTCGGGACGAAAGCGCATATCGATATCGTGCGCTCGATGCGAAACACGATCGGGACGATCACCGACCCGAACACCGCGTGGATGCTGTTGCGTAGTCTCGAAACGCTCGAACTCCGCATGAGCCGTGCAGGTGAAAACGCCGCCAAAGTGTGCCGCTTTCTTGCTGACCATGCCAAGGTCGAACGCGTCGGCTATCTCGGCTTTCTCGAAGAACAGGGCGACGCGCAACAAGCCGACATCTATCGCCGCCACTGCCTGGGCGCGGGATCGACCTTCTCGCTCTATCTCAAGGGCGGCGAACGGGAGAGTTTCGCTTTTCTCGACGCGCTCCGCATCGCGAAACTCGCGGTCAGCCTTGGCGGCACCGAAACGCTCGCTTCGCATCCGGCGGGGATGACGCACATCTCGGTCGCCGAACCGCGCAAGTCGCAATTGGGCATCACCGACAATCTCGTGCGCATCTCTATCGGGGTCGAGGATGCCGACGACCTGATCGCCGATTTCGACCAGGCTTTGGCGACGATCTGACCCGATCCTCGAACGCCTTGTGCGCCTGCAGCAAACGCGCGATGAAGCGGTCATGGACGACATCGACAGCTTCATCGCGGGCCTGCCCAAGGCCGAACTCCATCTGCATATCGAGGGGAGCCTCGAACCCGAATTGATGTTCGAGCTGGCCGAGCGCAACGGCGTCGCGATCCCCTTTGCCGATGTCGAGGCGGTGCGCGCCGCCTATGATTTCTCGCGGCTCCAGGACTTTCTCGACATTTATTATCAGGGCGCGAACGTCCTCGTGGAAACGCAGGATTTCCACGACCTTGCCGCCGCCTATTTCGACCGTGCCGCGGCGGATGGCGTCCGCCATGCCGAAATCATGTTCGACCCACAGACGCACACCGATCGCGGGATCGCGTTCGCGAGGGTGATAGATGGCCTGTGGTCCGCGGTCGATGAAGCGAAGGCGAAGCACGGCATGACCGTCAAGCTCATCCTCTGTTTCCTGCGCCATCTCGACGAGGATGCGGCGTTTGCCACGTTGGAATCGGCCAAGCCCTATCTCGACCGGATCGCCGCGGTCGGCCTCGATTCGTCCGAACTCGGCCACCCGCCTGAGAAATTCGCGCGGGTGTTCGCGGCGGCGCGAAACCTCGGCCTGAAAGTCGTCGCCCATGCAGGCGAGGAAGGCCCGCCCGACTATGTCAAACAGGCGCTCGACATCCTCAAGATCGATCGACTCGATCACGGCAATCGCAGCCTCGAAGACCCCGTCCTTACCGCGCGGCTGGCGCGCGAGGGGATGACGCTGACGGTCTGTCCGTTGTCCAATCTCAAGCTGTGCGTGATCGACGACATGGTCAATCATCCGATCGACCGGATGCTTCGCGAGGGGTTGCGCGCGACGGTCAATTCGGACGACCCGGCCTATTTCGGGGGCTATATTGGTGCCAATTATCGTGCGGCGGCCGATGCACGGGGGCTCAGCCGCGCCGACCTCGCAATGTTGGCGCGCAACAGCTTTCTCGGCTCGTTCCTCGACGATGAAGCGGTGGCGGGGCATCTGACCGCACTCGACGACTATATGGCGGCGGTCTGATGCCCGTTTTCACGCCGATAAGTCATGAAGCGTTCGTCGCCGATGTGGTTGCGCTCGTCGCTGCGGTGCAAGCTGACGATTGGACCCCAGATTATATCATCGGGATCGGCCGCGGTGGGCTGGTGCCCGCGGTTTATCTCAGCCATGCGACGGGGCTCGGCTCGCTCTCGGTCGATTGGAGCGCGCAGGTCGCGGAGTTCGCGAACCGCGCGCTGGATCGCCTCGCCGCTCGAACACGCGGTGGCGAACGCCTGCTTTTCGTGGACGACATCAACGATACGGGAGGAACGATCGGGAGATTGCGCGATCTGCTGACCGATGCGGCTCCGGGCCATGTCCGGTTCGCCACGCTGATCGACAATATCAGGTCGAGCCAGC
>JAPKCG010000283.1 GCA_028823055.1 Sphingomonas bacterium | reverse complement strand
ATCAGAAATATTCGACCGAGAACCAGGCCGAAATCATCGCCCAATACGCCGCTCGGCGTGGCTTCGAGATCGTGAAGACCTACGAGGACTCGGGCAAGAGCGGCCTTCGGCTCGATGGTCGGCTATCGCTTCAGCAGCTCATCGCCGACGTGCGAGGCGGTCAGACCGACTTCAAAGCGATCCTTGTCTATGACGTGAGCCGCTGGGGCCGGTTCCAGGATGCTGATGAGAGCGCCTATTACGAGTTCATCTGCCGGGAAGCGGGGATCGCCGTTCAATACTGCGCCGAGCAGTTCGAGAATGATGGCAGCCTGAGCGCGACGATCATCAAGAGCATGAAGCGGGCGATGGCTGGCGAATATAGCCGTGAGCTGTCGGTGAAGGTTTTTACTGGCCAGTGCCGGTTGATCCGCCTCGGTTTCCGTCAAGGCGGCGCCGCAGGCTTTGGCCTACGCCGCTATCTCGTCGATGAGCATCGCCAGCCCAAAGCGGTCCTCAATCATGGAGAGCAGAAGAGCCTGCAAACGGACCGGGTCGTGCTCAGGCCGGGGCCACCTGAAGAGATCGAGATTGTCCGGCGTCTCTACCGGATGTTCGTCGTCCAGCGCCGCACCGAAACGGAGATCGCCGCAGCCCTCAATGGTGAGGGCATCCTTACCGATCTTGGTCGGCCATGGACGCGCGGAACCGTTCACCAGGTGCTGACCAATGAAAAGTACATCGGCAACAACGTCTACAATCGGGCGTCCTTCAAGCTGAAGGCGAAGCGGGTGGTGAACACGCCCGATATGTGGGTCCGGGGCGATGGGGCTTTCGAGGCGATCGTCGAGCGTGATTTCTTCGAGGCGGCCCAGCGGATTATTCAAGAGCGCAGCCGCCGTTTCACCGACGAGGAGCTTCTTGGTCGGCTGTCAGCCCTGCTCGTTGAGAAGGGTTGGTTGTCGGGCCTCGTGATCGACGAGGTCGAGGACATGCCGTCCAGCTCGACGTTCCGACACCGTTTCGGAAGCCTGGTGCGCGCCTATCAGCTTGTCGGGTACGCCCCGTCGCGGGACTATCGCTATATCGAGACCAATCGAACGCTGCGGACACTGCATCCCGATGTCGTGGCGCAGGTCATCGCCGATATTGGCGCGGCCGGCGGCACGGTGCGCCGCGACCCCATCACCGACCTCCTGCATATCAACGACGAGTTCACGGCCTCGCTGGTGATCTCTCGGTGCCACATCAGCCCCGCCGGCGGGCTGCGCTGGAAGGTGCGCTTCGACAGCGGGTTGAGGCCCAGCATCACCATCGTGGCGCGGATGCAGGAAGATAATGCCGCCATTCACGACTATTACTTGCTGCCATGGCTGGACGTCGGCGCCACGCCGAATCTGCGGCTCGCACCAGAGAACGGCATCCTGCTCGATGCCTACCGCTTCGATACGCTGGAGGCGTTTTTCGATCTGACGCGCCGCGTGCCGCTGAAGGTTGCCGCATGAGCGCGCCGCCCCCCGAAATCCGCTCGGTGCCGGTCGATCTGATCACCATTCTCAACCCGCGGGTCCGCAACAAGCGGATCTTCCAGGAGCTGGTGAATAGCATTGCCCATCTCGGGCTGAAGAAGCCGATCACGGTCAGCCAGCGACCCGGAAAGACGCGGTTTGACCTGGTGTGCGGTCAGGGTCGCCTTGAGGCCTTCATCGCGCTCGGCCAGACCGAAATCCCGGCCATCGTGATCGATGCGGCCGAGGAAGATTGTTACGTCATGAGCTTGGTCGAGAACCTTGCGCGGCGCCAGCACAGCCCATTGGAACTGGTTCACGCCATCGGCGCGCTGAGCGCCCGGGGCTATTCGCACCCGGAGATCGCCGCCAAGGTCGATTTCTCCGTCGAGTATGTCAGTGCGATCTGCCTGTTGCTCGACAATGGCGAGGAGAAGCTGATCGCGGCGGTTGAGCGCGGCGTCATCCCGCATTCGATCGCGATGGAAATCGCCCGCGCCAAGGAAGGCGAGGTTCAGCAGGCGCTGGCGCAGGCCTATGAGGAGAAGTCGATCCCGGGCAATCAGGTGCTCGCGATCCGGCAGATCATCGAACAGCGCAACACCAGCGGCAAGCAGCTTCACAAGCGGGGATCGCGGGTTGGTCGCACCCAAAAGCCTGTCACATCGGAGAGCCTGATCCGCGCCTATCAGCGCGAGACGGAACGGCAGAAGCTGCTGATCAAGCGCGCCTCCTTGGCGCGCAGCCGGTTGCTGTTCGTCGCCAACGCCATGCGGCGTCTGCTGGCCGACGATCATTTCGTGACGCTGCTGCGGGCGGAGGGGCTGAGCACCTTGCCGCGCGCACTGGCCGAGCGGATCGGACCGACGAAGGCGTAAGATGTCCGATACGGTCAAAATCGCCTTCGAGCGCAAGATCCTAGCCCTCCCGATCGGTGAGCTCTTGGCGACCAAGGCGCTGCCGGCAGGGGTGCGTGAGTCCGTCAAATATCGCCGGATCGCGGCATCTGTTGCGGAAGTCGGGCTGATCGAGCCGCTGTCGATCGCGCGCCAGAAAGGCGGCAGCTACCTTCTCCTCGACGGACACATGCGCCTTGATGCCCTGCGGTTTCTTGGTGCGACCGAGGCCCCTTGCGTTGTCGCCGATGACGACGAGTCCTTCACCTACAACAAGCGGGTCAACCGGCTGGCGACGATCCAGGAACACTACATGATCGTGCGCGCGCTCGATCGTGGGGTGTCGGAGGAAAAGCTGGCGCGAGCGCTCAATGTCGACGTGAAGGTGATCCGCCAGCGCCGACATCTTCTGGCAGGGATCAGCGGGGATGTCGCCGAGCTGCTGAAGGACAAGCCAGTAGGGCACCACGCCTTCCAGAAGCTGCGCAAGATGAAGCCGATCCGTCAGCTTGAGGTGGCCGAACTGATGGTGTCGGCGAACAATTATACGGTCAGTTATGCCAAGGCGCTCCTGGCGACCTCGAAGCCGTCGGATCTGCACAAGCCTGACGAACTCAAGAAGGCGACGGGGTTGTCGGCCGAGCAGATGGGGCGTCTCGAACGGGAGATGGCGTCGGTGAGCGAAGACTATAAGGAGCTTGAGGTCTCCTATGGCGACGACATGCTGGTCCTGGTCGTGGCTTCCGGCTTTATCGAGCGCCTGCTGGCGAAGCCCGAGATCGAGGGATTTCTCGCGGGGCGGCACCCTGAGTTTCTGGAGAATTTCCGCGCCATCGTGCAGGCCACCTCGCTCGATCAATCGACGACGCCCTGACCGTTCAAGATTGGGGACCGGGACCCAGAAGCGCCGGGACCGTCGGAGAAGCCGCCGCGAGGGGCGGATCAAGGGCGGTGGCGGGGATGGCGGCGAACCCGCTCGGAGCCCGCTAGGCCAGTCGCCATAGGGCTGGCTGCGTGCCGTTCGCGGCATGATTGTTCTGGAGCGCGCCGATCATTCCGGGTCGGCGCGCTCCAATCTCTTTAAGCGCTGGAATTATCGCGCATCTCAGATGCGCGATAATTCTTGCACGCGGAGCCGGATGGTGGGATTAACGCGCATCTGAGATGCGAGATAATACTATGGCTCTTCATCTAGTCGGTGAGACAATTGACGCCAAACGCGCGCATCAGCGCGCGCAAGCCGGTGAGTTGATCCAGCTCGTGCGCGGGGTTTACGTCGATGACCAAGGTGACATCGAGGCGATGATCCTCGGCCATGCGGTCCGTATTGCGCACTATCTCTATCCCAACGCCTATCTGTCGTCGGCAAGCGCGGCGCTGCTCGCGCCGACGCCGGACGGACGGTTGTTTATCAGCGGCCGCCGCAACCAGCGCACGCGGTTGCGGACGCTTGAGATCATCCAGAACGAAGCGCCGAAGCATCCATCGACCGCGATCGCGGTCATCGGCGACGACTTGGGCGAATTGCGCGTCGACGCCTCATCGCCACGCCAGCGCTTTCTCGAAGCGTTCCGCCTGCGCAGCGAACATGCGAGCGCGGTTACCGCCGAAATGCGCGCGCAGATGGTGGCGCGCCTGGTGGAGGAACATGGGACGCCTCAAGCCGCGGCCGACGCCGTCTGGGTGCTGGCGCGTGAGAACGAATGGTATCGCGAAGGTGAAGGCGCCGAACGCTTCCTGCTGGCACAGCCGGGTGTTGCCAAGGCGCCGGTCAACAAGGCGGCGCTCGATCTCCTCGTCGCCTGGCACGGTGAACCGCTCGGCCGGCTGACCCACGATGGATTTGAATGGCGCTGGAAGCCGGGGCGTCGAGCGGGACCGGCCGTCGTGCGTGAAACCACGCCGGGCAAGCTGCCGGCCTTTATTGAATCGTTGCTGCCCGAGGGCTGGCTGGCGCAGGTTCTCCACGAACGCGATGAACGCGAGGCGCTCCGGCGCGGACGGCGATATATGTCGAACATCGTCGTCGTCGAGGGTCGAGAGGAACTGGCGGCGCTGCCTGCTGACATTCTCACGACAACACTAGCTGGATACATCGACACCGGTCGCTTCACGGGCCGCTACGCCGGTCCGGCGCGGGGCGAGATCGAGGAGACCTTCGAGCAGAACCTGGCGCGCATCTTCGCGCGCGCGGAAACGCCGCGCCTGTCGGGCGTCCAGATCAAGGCGCCGATGAGCCTGATGCCTGATGG
>JAPKCG010000282.1 GCA_028823055.1 Sphingomonas bacterium | reverse complement strand
GCGCGAGGCGGCGGGGATAGGGGTCGAGGACGCGGCGCGCGACATCGTGCCACCAGGGCGCATCGGCGACCTGTTCGTCGAGGATATGGTGGATCGCCTGTGTAATCGGCGGGATCGCACGACCCGGATTGACGAGGATGCTGCCGCCCTCCCCCTCCAATTCCCAGCGGCCATCGGGCTGGAGCGCGACATCCTGCCACCCGATTTCGCACACGCCATGCGCAGGGGGCGCGCTGCCCGTGGTTTCGAGGTCGACGACGCGGACGATCTGAGGCTTGGGGGGTGGCATGATTCAGAGATGGGGAGCGTGAGGGACATTCGCCACCGCACCGCCGTCGAGGCATTTTCGCGGCGGTGAAGTTGACGAAGTTGACACGGAATCACCTATTTCCTGCACCGCCCCCATCGCCTCGCCCATGAGAGCCGGCATCGAGAATGGCGAGGAAGCGGTCATCCGCCGACCATGACAGGATCGGGCAGGGTAGGACAGCGCCCCCGTTTCAATAGTGCCCATCGGCATCGACATCGAGTTCGCGCACCCCGCGCAACTGTCGCGCGCGATCGACGAGCTTGCGTAGGCCCTCCCGGCGTTCGCGCGCCGAAGGAATATCGCGCAGGACGAAGGCGGCATTGCCGCTCGTCCGATCGGTCGAGGTTATCGTAATCGTGCCAATATCCGCGATCTGGTTGATGACCGAAAAGTCGACGCGCACATCCTTGACGCGATAGAGTTCGATTTCGTCGATCGATTTCATGATCAGCCCGCGCTTCACGATCAGTCGCTGGTCGGTGATGTCGTAAGTGGCGGCGCGATTCTGCAACCAGCGTATCGCGATGATGACGAGCCCGACCCCGATCACGCAGGACAGCAGCGTCAGCCAGCCATGGAAGCTGCCGATCAGCCAGCGTTCGGTGCTCGAACGGAAGCTGTCGACGCGACGTTCGGCGATGTAGGTTCCGGTCATGAGGCGCGTTTTACGCGGTCAGGCGGGGAGTTGCCAAGTGGCGGTTATGCGGCCCGGTTGACGCCCGACGCCGCAAGCTGCGCGTCGACCTCTGCCAGCAGGCGGTCGAGCGCGGGCTGGCTCCTCGCTTCCGCCCGCACGGTGAGCGCGGCCTGTGTGTTCGAGGCGCGCAGCAGCCACCAGCCATCGGAGGTGGTCACCCGTGCGCCATCGGTCGTGTCGATCGCGGCGCCCGCCGCGGTCAGCCGCGCGAGCACGTCTTCGACCACCGCGACCTTGCGATCCTCCGCGACCGCGAAGCGGAGTTCGGGTGTGTTGACGTAATGCGGCAGCGCATCGACGAGCGCGTCGAGCGGCTGTCCCGCCCGATCGAGCGCGGCGATGAGCTGGATCGCGGCATAATGCGCGTCGTCGACGCCGTGGAAATCCTCCCCGAAAAAGATGTGCCCCGACATCTCACCGCCAAGCGGCGCGCCGGATTCGTGAAGTTTTTCCTTCATCAGGCTGTGGCCGCTCTTCCACATCACCGGATCGCCGCCGAGCGTGGCGATCCGGTCGAACAGCGCCTGGCTCGCCTTGACGTCGCCGATGATCGTCGCGCCGGGCCGTCGTGCGAGGACGGGTTCGGCGAGGAGCGCGAGCAGCTGGTCGGCCCAAACGACGCGACCCCGCGCATCGACGACGCCGATTCGGTCGCCGTCGCCATCGAAAGCCACGCCGAAATGGAGGTTTCTGTCGACGACGACGCGCTTCAGATCGGCAAGGTTCGCCTCGACCGTGGGATCGGGGTGATGATGCGGAAAATGACCGTCTATTTCGGTGAAGAGCAAATGATGCTCACCCGGCAGGAGCGTCGTCAGGCGCTCGACGATCGCGCCGGACGCCCCGTTGCCGCAATCCCACGCGATCCGGTAAGCGCCGCCATCATGTCCGGCCAGCAATCGTGCGACATAGGCATCGCGCAGGTCGATGTCGGTAACACTGCCCGCACTGCCCGCACTGCCCGCACTGCCCGCACTGCCCGCACTGCCCGCCCAGTCGCCCACGGCCGCGCGCGCCGCGAGGCGCTGGATCGCCGCGCCGAAGAACGATCGATGCTGCAGCACCAGCTTGAAGCCATTATCCTCGGCGGGATTGTGGCTGCCGGTTATCTGTACACCGCCATCAACCTCTAACGTCGCTTCGGCGAAATAGAGCATCGGCGTCGGCCCGAGCCCGATCCGCACGACATCGACGCCCGAGGCGACGAGACCCGTGACCAATGCCGCTTCGAGAGCGGGAGAGGTCAGCCGTCCGTCATAACCGACCGCGACGCGATGGCCACCGGCCTCACGGACCGCGGTCGCGAAACCGCGTCCGACCGCATCGGCGTCGGCGGTCGACAGCGTGACGCCGACGGTGCCGCGAATATCATATTCACGTAAGGTTTCGGGTGCGAACCGGTGCGTCACCGCTGCTTCAGCAAGAGGTCGCGCGCGGCGTTGACCCGGCGTGCGAGATCGACCGAGCCGCCGCGATCGGGATGCACCTGTGCCGCGAGGCGGCGATGCGCGGCGCGGATCTGGTCGGCATCGGCATCGTCCGCGACGCCGAGCACGGCGCGCGCCTCCGCCTCGTTCGCGACGGGTAGCCGCTTCGGCTTTTTCGGCTTGAGATAGCGCCAGGCGAACCAGATGCACGCCAGCGCGATGAGCCAGTGGATCATGCCCCGGCCTTCAAGCGGTGAAGATCACGCGGCGAACATCGGCAGCGCGGGTTCGGGCAGTTGGAGTGCGGCCATCATCTCCCGCAATTCCTGACGCGCGGCGACATGGCCCAAGCCCATCGATCCGAATTCCTTCGAATCGATCATGGTCAGGCCGGCGGGAAAAAGTTCGCGATAGATGACGCGCTCGCCTAGCCCCGGAATGATCCGAAAGCCGACGCGCTTGGCAAGCTGCGTCAGCGCCTCCGACACGCGGCGCATGTTTTTCGCCTCGATATGCTGGAGCCGGTTACGCAGGACGACCCAGTCGATCTGAGTCCCGTCGGCGCGCGCGCGCTGTTTACGCGCGTCCCAGATCAGTTCGGAATAGAAACTGGGGCGCGTCACCTGATAGGTTTCGGGATCGACCTGGCCGATCAGGTCGAAATCGACGAAACTGTCGTTCATCGGTGTGACGAGCGTGTTCGACAGCGCCGCGGCGGTACGCGCGAAATGATCGTCGCGGCCCGGCGTGTCGACGACGAGATAATCGGCATCGGCGGACAGTTCCTGCCACATCGCCTCGAACGCATCCTCGGTCTGGTCGGTCAACGTCGCATGGACGGGCATCGGCAGATTGCTGCCCGAACGGCGGATCGTCGCTTCGCGATTGTCTAGATAGCGCCCGACGGTGCGCTGGCGATGATCGAGATCGAGGCACGCGACTCGCGCGCCCTTTGCCGCGAGCGCGATCGCGACATGGACCGCCGTGGTCGATTTTCCGGTGCCGCCCTTTTCGTTGGCGAAGACGATGACATGTGGCCCGTGGGGCAAGACCTATTCCTCTTAACGCAAAGCAGTTGATCGGGTGCGGCCCCCTCCATAGAAGCCGCGCGCTGAATGTTCGAGGGGGTTTGCGGTGGAGACGGTTCGGGAAATTGACTCGTTGAGGGACGCGGTCGCGACTTTTCGGGGCGAGGGGGCCGGGATCGCGCTGGTGCCGACGATGGGTGCGCTTCATGCGGGACATGTCGCGCTGGTCGAGGCGGCGCGGCGGCCCGGGGTGAAGGTGGTCGCGTCGATCTTCGTCAATCCGCGCCAATTCGGACCCAATGAGGACCTGGCCCGCTATCCCCGGCGCGAACAGGCGGATTTGCGAATGCTGGAGGCGGCAGGCTGCGACCTGGTCTGGATGCCGCCCGTGGAGACGATGTACCCCGATGGCTTCGCGACGACGATCAGCGTCGGCGGGGTGAGCGAGACGTTCGACGGGGCGGCGCGGCCCGGCCATTTCGACGGGGTCGCGACCGTGGTGACGAAGCTGTTCAACCAGGTCCGGCCCGACACCGCCTATTTCGGTGAAAAGGATTTTCAGCAGCTTGGCGTGATCCGCCGGATGGTGAGCGACCTCGACATGGGTATCGAGGTCGTCGGCGTACCGACTCAGCGCGATGACGACGGCCTGGCGCTGTCGTCGCGCAACATCTATCTCGACGAGGATGAGCGCGCGAAGGCGACCGCACTGCCGCGCGCGCTGGGCGTCGCGGCACGCGCGATCGGGCGGGGCGACGATGTCGACGCCGCACTCGGCGATGCGCGCGCGACGTTGATCGCGGCGGGATTCGTCATCGATTATATCGCGCTGGCGGATGCCGAGACGCTGGCGGAAAACCCGTCGGAGGATCGCCCGCGCCGCCTGCTCGCGGCCGCGCGGATGGGAACGACGCGGCTGATCGACAATATCGGAATCGAACATGGCTAAGACGCGTTAACCATTTGGTGACGCATCGCGTTGCAGGGTGACTCATGGGCAAAACAGGGGGTCACTCATGGGGACCAGTTTAAAGAATGCGCAGTTCCTGATCGAAAGCCGGATGCGCGATGCCGCACGCGGCAATCCGGATGCGTTATACGATCTCGGCGTGTGTTATTCGACGGGCACATCGGGGGTCGAGGTCAACCTGATCGAGGCGCATAAATTTTTCCACCGCGCCGCAGTATCCGGGCTGGATTG
>JAPKCG010000281.1 GCA_028823055.1 Sphingomonas bacterium | reverse complement strand
GCCGAAGGCGTGAAGCTTCCGCTTTTCCCGAGGTTACAGGCTATGGCGTATCGGTCCGGTTGTCACACCACATTCCATCATCGCTACCATCTCGTTTGGGCGCCGAAGTATCGGTACAAGGTGCTGATCGGCGATGTTCGGCTACGGGTGCGCGAGATCATCCGTCAGGTCTGTGCCGAGATGGGCGTGAAGATCATCAACGGCGCGCTGTCGAAGGACCACGTACACATGTTCGTCGAAATCCCGCCGCACGTCTCGGTCAGCGACTTCGTGCGCCGGGCCAAGGGGCGCTCATCCCGCAAGATCCAACAGGAATTCGAGCACATCCGCAAACGATATTGGGGCCAACGCTTCTGGCAGCGCGGCTACTTCTCGACCACATCCGGCAACATCACCGATGACATCATCATGCGTTACCTCGACCGACATACCCACAAGGACGGCTTCAGCCCCACCGCTTGATCCTACCGGCGTCAGCCGGTCAGTGATTCAGCTATCAGATCCGGGCAATCTGATCACAAATCCCACCCTATAAGCGCCGTTCTCTAAGTACCGTGACGGCTGCCTGGAGAGGTGGAACGGGCGATCCTCCCGCTGGCGCAGCTGTGCCCGGCAAAGCTCATCCGAGAAGAAGGCTGGCAAAGGATCGCGCGTGGTTGGATCTTCGCAGCCCACGCACATTTGATGGGGCGCCATACAGACGGGTCCGGGGCCCGGCTCGTTACTTCGGGAACGGTCCACACGGATAAGTTGACGTGCGCGCGCGAGCCATTCTCGACCCTGTTCCTGAAAGACCGTTTTGGCGGATTGCGCCTACGGCGTCGATCAGTTGACCGGACGCTGCTTCGCGCAAAAGGTCGCGAATATCTGTGTGATGTTCTTCGCGTCGAACGCTATCTCGCGCTGCCGGAGGAAGTTCCGGAAATCGTCTCCAACGAGACCGTGGTCGCGTTGGGGGCTGGGCAGGTTGGCGCGGGCGATCGCACCGAATGCCGAATGCGAGATATGCCCGCTCGAGGGGAAGGAGATAGCCGGTTCCTCGGGCGCCTTTTCCTTGACGGCCGCAGGCGAGGCTTGGGCGAGGGCAGGGGAGGGCTTGCCCTCCTCGGACGGCTCGCGATCGCGCCTGGTCATGCGCAGCAGCGGTTCGGCATCGTCACGCTGTTCGATGTCCAGGGAGTAGCCTGGCAGATCGTTCTCCCGAGCGATCTTGGTCATCTCGAACTTGAAGCGCCGATAATCGCCTTCCGCGCCGGATTTCTCGAAGAGCGTTGGCATCGAGATGGCGAAACCGTCGCTTCCGGCCCCACCCGCATGTTTGCGCGCGACCCGATAGAGCCAGCGTTCGCGCCCGCCTGTGAGCGAGAAATAAGCCGGATCGATGGCGAGCACGCCGCCGTCCATCAACACCCCGTCGTAGAACCATTTCGCGAGGGTAATTCTCATTCCCCGCACGTTTCCGGACCGATCCTTAAGCTGGCTGTGACTGTCGATCCAGGAGAAGGTGGTCTCGACGGCATCTCCTGAGCGGATGTTCGTCTTCACCGTGGTCGATTGGAGCCTGTCGAGGGCATTGCCCAGAAGATCGTAAGCGCGTCCACCAACCTCGCGCTTCAGAGTCTTCAGCATGTCGTATGGGACGACGTGGAGCGTCTGCGGGATGTCGTTGGCACCTCGCCGCTTGTGCTCGATCAAAACTGACGCGCAGTAAATCAGTATGTCGAGGTCGTAGATAGTCGCCAGACCATATTCCGAATTAGCGGAGACATGGACGGTGATCTTACGATCCGGACTGACATAGTCGATCGGCTTGAGTCGCTTGCGCTTCGACAGCGAGAAAAAGGGCCGCTCCATCGTTTCGCGCTGATCCCGAAGAGGAAGCGCAGTCAGCTGAGGGAGAAAGAGGTCTACTTGACCGTCTTCGCGGTGATCCTGTTGCATCTCGTGTCCCGTGGCATCGGTAAAACGCATTTTACCGGGAGCCAACTAATTGAAAATAAAGCGTTAAACTAGATTTTACTCAATTTCGACTGAACTTCGCACTCTCAAGGGCAGGGCGGAGCGCTTCGAGGATCTCGTCGACCGACGCTGTGCCCTTGGGGTTGATGTTGATCGTAATTCCCTTGGCCCGTGTATCAGCAAGAACCTGTCCGATCTCGCGACCCGAGGCGGCGGTGAGGGCCGGCTTGGCACGGGGTACAGGCTTCTTCGACGCCGCGGGAGCCACTGCGGCTGCGGCCAGGCGCTCACAGACCTTGATACCCTCAATCTTGTCGCTTCCAGCGTCCTTCAGCGCCTGTTGCTCGGCACCGAGGGCTATAGCTGCGGCGATGATCGCGTCGCGGTGCTGTTCGTTCTTCAGCAGGGGCGAGAGCCGCATGCCGTGTCGGACCTTGAGGTCTCCGGGCTCGGCGAACGCTGCCACGACCTCGTCCGGCAACTCCGCGAGCTGGAGGAGGTTGTGGAGGTTCTGCTTGGCGATGGCCAAGCGATCGGCCATCTGCGTGCGAACCCCGTTGTAATATGCGTCGACAGCGTGCCTGTAATTGCGCGCACGCTCCAAATCGGTGACGTCCTCGCGCTCTCGATTTTCCAAATCGGCGAGCCGGAAAGCGGCCTCGTCATCGAGCGTCTCGATACGCGCTACGAGCTCGATTTCGCTATGGTTGTTGGCATTCAGCCAGGAAACCGAGAAATGCCGGCGGGTGCCGACGATCAACTCGTAGGGGGTCTCGGCGTTCGGCGTCCGCCGCACCACAACCGGCTCGCGGTTCGTCCCCTCCTCGCGGATGGAATCAATGAGCGAGGCACAGCGTTCGTGGCTCAGCGCCGCATGATCGCGAGCATTGCCCGGCCAGATGGAGCATTCCGAGGGCTTCAGACGGATAGTCGGACGTTTGACCGTGCGGGCGATTTCATCGAACGCAATACCACGCCGCTCCAGGAATGAGGGCGTCGAAGGTTCGTCGACCGGCTTATCGCGATCGACCAGCGCCTCGGCATCCGCGACTTCGGCCACGGACGTGGGGGCAGGGGTCGTGCCGATGCTTTCGATGGCATTCGCCAGTAGGCTGCGACGCCGGCCCCCTGCGCTGCTCATGCCGCCTCCGTCAGTCTGTCGGTGCCGACCTGCGCCATACGCGACGGCCACTGCTTGCAAATATCCTTTTCGATCTCGCGAAACACCATGTTGAGGTTGTCACGGCACCGCGTGTACGTCTGGTGCGACCCATATGGTTTGTTGATTTCGTAGATCGACGACATCGACAACCCGGCATTCTTGATCTCTTCCGACAGGAGTATCGGCGTCGACAGCATCTGGCCAGCGTAGGTCTTCTCCATGACCTGAAGCATTTGAGCCTCGTTGGTCCTGTTGGGCTGGAACATGGTGCAGACGACGCGAATGAACCCGTAGTCGATCGAAGTGTCGAACTTCGAGACGAGGTCCATCGCTTCGCGACAGGTCTGCATGAAGTGGATTGTCGAAAGATAATCGAGTTGCCGAGCCGGCACGGGGATCAGCAAGCCGTCCGCGGCCGTCAACGTGTTCACGCCCAAAAAGCCCATGGCAGGGGGAGGATCGAGGATAACGACGTCATAGTCGTGCCGGACCTCTTCCAGGCCAATTCTCAGCATGCGGAACGCGCCGGCAATGGCGGTAGGGCCCTCCTCGATGGTTGCTGTCAGTTCCCACTCGGTGTCCTGGAGGCCCAGGTTGGCGGGGCAGATATCGATATTCGGCCACGCGGTCTTTTGGATCGTCTTTCGCAGCGAATCGGCTTCGTCGATTCTGGGGGAGAGGAAGTTCGAGAGCGTGTGCGTCTCGTCCACCAATGCCTCTAGATTGACGTCGAACATAACACTCATCGACGCCTGGGGATCGCAATCGACAACAAGAACGCGATATCCCCGCAGCGCAAGGTAATCTGCAAGATGCTTGCCCGTCGTCGATTTGCTGACGCCGCCCTTGAAGTTCTGCACGGCGATGACGACCGCGCGCTCGGAGGGCAATTTACCCATCTTGATGCCGAGCTTCTCGCGAATGGCGATCAAATCTTCGACCGTGTAGAATCGGCGTCCGTTGGTGGCCGTCTTGGGGGCGGGCAAGCGTCCGCGCGCCTCAGCCTTGGAAAGCGCTTCCGGCGTTCGGCCGAGCAATTCAGCGGCGACTGTCGCCCCCATTGAAATGTTCAGCGTTTTGCGATCGGATGGATCAATGGCCGCCTGTCGCAGCACGGTCTTGGCATTCTCGCACGAGGTAATCATCGCATCGAGAATCTGACCCGACAGCATGGGCATGTCCCCTTTTTGAACCCAAACCGGCCGCGGTTCGTGAAAAGCACCGCATAATGGCCCCTAATCCCGGACAGATATGCCAAATGCAGGGTGGTTAGTCAAATAGGGTGACCTGACCCGGCGTGCGCAGGGACAAGCCCTCTTATTGCCCCCGAGTCCCGGACCATCCGCGTGTGTATCATTTCGCCTATAAACCCGGACGAAAATCAAGATGAGTCACTCGCCAGCACGCGCCGCTTGAGGACTTATCCTCAAGTCTTGTCCGACTTCGAAGCTCAGACAACGGGCATTCACAGCAACGCGAATCATCTCAAAGATGATTGGCGGGCACAGCGTCAGAGATGGAACCTCTCAGTCCACGGCGATTCGGCT
>JAPKCG010000280.1 GCA_028823055.1 Sphingomonas bacterium | reverse complement strand
CTTCTCAGGAGTTGGAGCCTCCAGCAAACCCGGCGCGGTTCAATCATCCTATGACCGCCAATTATTCAAAGGGTTCAAAGGGTAAACATTACCCCTACTACCTGTGCAGACAGGCAGGTTGCCCTAGCAACAGCAAGTCGATTTCCCGCGATAAGGTAGAAGCCGCGTTTGGCGAGCTTTTGCGAAGCCTCGCCCCTGCGCGTGAGTTATTCGATCTTGCGGCTGCGATCTTCCGTGACCTGTGGGAGGATCAGGCCAGCAAAGCCAAAGAACGCAAGAAAGCGATGGCCAAGGAACTGACTGAGATCGACCGGAAGGTCGCTCAAGTTGTGGACCGCATCGTCGATGCTGACAGCAAGACAGTTATCGGTGCGCTCGAAAAGCGCCTTGATGAAATGGAACAGCGCAAGCTGCTCCTCGCTGAAAACATCGCGAAATGCGGTACGCCTGTGCGGAACTATGATGAGAGTTTTCGAACCTCGATGGAATTCCTTGCAAGCCCTTGGATTCTTTGGGAATCGGATAGTCTCGAAGACAAGCGTGCAGCGGTAAAACTGACGTTTAGCGACCAGCTAAAATATGATCGGAAAGAGGGTTTTCGAACCCCTGAAATATCTTTTCCCTTCAAGGCTTTAAGAGACATTTCCGATTGCAACGAAGTGATGGCGCGCCCGGCAGGACTCGAACCTGCAACTCCAAGCTTAGAAGGCTCGTGCTCTATCCAGTTGAACTACGGGCGCGCGCTGCGATGCGCGTTAGCGGCAATTGCGGTGTTCGCAAATGGCGAACATAAGGCGCATCATGACCGATGGGGCAAAGGGGCGCGTTGCGGCGCGCGATATCGCGGGCGGGCATTTCCGCTATTACGATTTCGTGATGGCGGCATTCGTCGCGATCCTGTTGCTGTCGAACGTGATCGGCGCGGGCAAGGTGGCGGTGGTGACGCTGCCCTTCGTCGGGGATTGGCCGTTCGGGGCGGGCATCCTGTTCTTTCCGGTAAGCTATGTCATCGGCGACGTGCTGACCGAGGTTTATGGCTATGCGCGAGCGCGGCGGGTGATCTGGGCAGGGTTCGGGGCGACGGTGTTCATGGCGTTCATGAGCTGGGTCGTCGTCGCGCTGCCGCCGGCACCGAGCTGGACCAATCAGGCGGCATATGAGACGATTTTCGGGCAGGTTCCGCGGATCGTGTTCGCGAGCGTCTGCGCGTTCTGGGCAGGCGAGTTCGTCAATTCCTATGTCATGGCGCGGATGAAGTTGTGGACGGCGGGCAAGCATCTGTGGACCCGCACGATCGGATCGACGGTGTTGGGGGAGGGGGTCGACAGCCTGATCTTCTACCCGCTCGCTTTCCTCGGCGCGGAAGGGTGGACGGCGCATCTGGTCGTCATTGTCCTGTTCACGCAATGGGCGCTGAAAGTGGGGTGGGAGATATTGCTAACGCCCGTCACTTATGCGGTCGTCGGCTGGCTCAAGCGCAAGGAGGGCGTCGACTTGTACGACGAGGGCACGGACTTCTCCCCGTTCCGCGCGCGGGTTTAGACGCCGACGGTTTCGAGCAATCCTTCGAACAGCCGGCGGCCATCGTTGCCGCCATGCGCGCCTTCGATCTTGCGCTCGGGGTGGGGCATCATGCCCAGCACATTGCCCGCGTCGTTGACCACGCCCGCGATGTGACGGGCACTGCCATTGACGGGTTCGGCATAGCGGAACGCGATGCGGCCTTCGCCTTCGATGCGGTCGAGCGTGGCGTCGTCGGCGAAGTAATTGCCGTCATGATGCGCGACGGGGATGCGGATCGTCTCGCCCGCGCGGTAGCGGCTGGTGAAGGTCGTTTGCGCATTCTCGACCGTCAGCGCGACGTCGCGGCCGACGAAATTGAGCCCCGCGTTGCGCATCAACGCGCCGGGCAGCAGCCCCGATTCGGTCAGCACCTGAAAGCCGTTGCATATGCCCATCACGGGCAGGCCCTTGCCCGCCGCCGCGACGACGGCGCGCATGATCGGCGATCGTGCGGCGATCGCGCCCGAACGGAGGTAATCGCCGTAGGAAAAACCGCCGGGGACCGCCACGACGCCGACGCCGTCGGGCAGGTCGGTGTCGCCGTGCCAGACCATGTGGGGCTTCGTCCCGGTCACGGCTTCGAGGGCGACGGCGAGGTCTCGGTCGCAGTTCGATCCCGGAAAGACGATGACCGCGGTCTTCACCGTTTTTCGATCCGGTAGTTTTCGATGATGGTGTTCGCAAGCAGCTTCTGACACATCGAATCGATCGCGTCGTCGCTGGTCGAATCGGCCACCTCGATCTCGAACATCTTGCCCGCGCGGACATCCTCGACGCCTTCGAAGCCGAGGCTGCCGAGCGCATGGTGGATCGCGCGTCCCTGCGGGTCGAGCACGCCGGGTTTGAGCGTCACGAAAATCCTGAGCTTCATCGTTTCCGTCCCCGCCTTATTTGCCGCGCCGCTTGCGATGCGTTTCGAGGTCGAGGACCTCGTTGTCGCCCTCCGGCATCAGGCCAAGCCGCCGCGCAACTTCCTGATACGCCTCGACTTCACCGCCAAGGTCGCGGCGGAAGCGATCCTTGTCGAGCTTCTCGTCGGTTTCCATGTCCCACAGGCGGCACCCGTCGGGACTGATTTCGTCGGCGAGGATGATCCGGCCGTAATCATTGTCCCAGATCCGCCCGAATTCGAGCTTGAAATCGACGAGCTTAATTCCGACCGCGGCGAACATGCCCGACAAGAAATCGTTCACGCGAATCGCGAGGTCGGCGATGTCGTGCATCTCCTCCTGGCTCGCCCAGCCGAACGCGGCGATGTGTTCGTCGGAGATCATCGGATCGCCGAGCGCATCGTCCTTGTAATAATATTCGATGATCGTGCGCGGGAGCTTGACGCCCTCTTCGATCCCGAGCCGTTTCGACAGCGATCCCGCCGCGATATTGCGGACGACGACCTCGATCGGGACGATCTCGACCTGGCGGATCAACTGTTCGCGCATGTTGAGCCGACGGATGAAATGCGTCGGCACGCCGATATGGTCGAGCAATGTGAAGATGTGCTCGGAAATGCGGTTGTTGAGGACGCCCTTGCCGTTGATCGTGCCCTTTTTCTGCGCGTTGAAGGCGGTGGCATCGTCCTTGAAATACTGGGTCAGCGTGCCGGGTTCCGGACCCTCATAGAGAATCTTGGCCTTGCCTTCGTAAATCTGGCGGCGGCGAGCCATGCTGGTCCCCTTAAGGTCGATCAAAACGATCGGCCCCGGCGGCGCTGACAAGCGGGCCGGGGCCATAATGCGGCGGCCTATAGAGGAAGGGGGCGGGGGGTGCAATTGCGGTGAGCGCCGATCGCGGCGTGTAGGAAGGCGGCGACCACCCGTCCTATGTCCCAAGGCTTTGCGCAGGAATTAGTGTCAGGCAGTTTTCACGTCACCGGCAGTCGTTCGGCAAAGGCGGGGTCGCGCCAGCTTTCGGTGGCAACGATGTCGGCCAGGATATCGCCCGCGCGCCAGACGTCCTCGTGGCTGAGGTATAGCGGCGTCAGGCCGAGGCGGAGGATGTCGGGATCGCGGAAATCGCCGATGACGCCGCGCGCGATGAGGGCCTGGGTGATTTCATAGGCATGGGGATGGCGGAAGCTGATGTGACTGCCGCGTGCCGCCGGGTTGCGCGGCGAGACGCAATCGAGGCCGAGCGCGTCGCCGGCAGCAGCGAGAATGTCGAATAGCCGAGCACTCTTGGTCGCCACTGCGGCTTGATCGACATCGTTCCAGATCGCGAGCGACGCTTCGAGCGCGGCGAGCGACAGGATCGGGGGCGTGCCTACCAGCCAGCGCTTCATGCCGGGGGCGGGGGTGTAGCCATCGTCGAATTCGAACGGCGCGGCATGGCCCATCCAGCCCGACACGGGATTGGCGAGCGTCTCCTGATGCCGTTTGGCGACATAGGTAAAGGCGGGGGCGCCGGGGCCGCCGTTGAGATATTTATACGTGCAGCCGACCGCCATGTCCGCGCGCGCGCCGTCGAGATCGACCGGGACCGCGCCGACGCTGTGGCTTAGATCCCAGAGCATCAGCGCGCTCGTGTCGTGCGCAGCCTGTGTCCAGCGCGCCATGTCGAACCGGTCGGATGTTTTGTAGTGGACGTGCGTCAGCATCAGCAGCGCGGTGTCGTCGTCGAGCGCGGCGGCGAGGTCGGCGCGTGCAACCGCGTTCAGCCGTGCGCCAGGGACGCTGGCTACCGCGCCTTCGGCGATGTGGAGGTCGGTCGGGAAATTGCCGGTTTCGCTGACGATCGTGTGGCGGCCGGGATTGGCGCGCAGGGCAGCGACGATGAGCTTGTAGAGATTGGCCGAGGTCGAATCGCCGACGATGACCTGGTCGGCGGCGGCACCGATCAGCGGTGCGATCCGATCGCCAAGGCGTTGGGGCGCGTCGATCCAGCCCTCGTTCCAGCTGCGGATCAGGCGGTCGCCCCATTGGCGGGTGACCGCGTCCGCCATCGCCCCAGGCACCGATCCGGGCAGCGCGCCGAGCGAATTGCCATCGAGATAGATGACGCCGTCGGGGAGCGCGAACAGGTCGCGATAGCGGGCGAGCGGGTCAGTGGCGTCGAGCGCGATGGCGTCGTCATGGGTCATTTGGCTTGCTCTCGCGTCGGGGCCGATCCGGTCGATTTCATTGCCAGCGCAGCGC
>JAPKCG010000279.1 GCA_028823055.1 Sphingomonas bacterium | reverse complement strand
CGCATAGTTGCGATCGAGATAGCGCGGGTTGGTCGCGTGGTGGACGCGGTGGTGCGAGGGCGTGTTCATCACCGCCTCGACCCAGCGCGGCAGCCGGTCGATCGCCTCGGTGTGGATCCAGAATTGATAGACGAGGTTGAGCGCCGCCACGAACACGATCATCGCGGGCGGAAAGCCGATCAGGAACAGCGGCAGGCGGAACAGGAAATTGAGGCTGACGAATCCCGTCCAGGTCTGACGCAACGCGGTCGACAGATTATAATGTTGCGAACTGTGGTGGATGACGTGGCTCGCCCAGAACCAGCGGACGCGGTGCGCGGTGCGGTGGAAGAGATAATAGCAGAAATCGTCGGCCACGAACGCGACGACGAACCAATACCAGTGATCGCCGATGTCGAGGAGGCGGAATTGCCAGACCCAGGTCGCCAGCGCGAAGACCGCGCCCGCCGATAGGGCGCCCGCGACCGTGCTGCCGAGCCCGAGCGCGAGGCTGGTCAGCGTGTCGCGCGGTTCGTAGCGATCGCGGCGCTTGATCCGCGCGACGACCATTTCGGCGAGCACGAGCAGGACGAAACCGGGAATCGCATAGGGTATCGGGTCGGGCAGCGGCGGCATCATCCTCTCCGGACGCGACGCTGACGGTCGCTGTCCGACGCGTAATTACACCTTTGTCAGTCGCGGTGCGAGTCGACGGATGTCGAGCGAATCGACGTTCGCGATCATGACGCTGCCAAAGCGCTTGTCGCCCGTCTCGACGAGCATCCCCGCCGATGTCGCGCGGATCGCATCCCATGTCACTTCGCGGACCGCGAGCCGGGCACCGTGGCGCTTGATCGCGGCGACGCGGCCATCGTCGGTGACCGCCAGCGCGCCATGGCCGTCCGCGCCGACCACCGCATTCAATGTCGTGAAGCCGGGCAGCGCGCTGTCGGCGGCATCGGCGGCGGCTTCTGGTCCCTCGATCCGGCTATCGCGCCCAAGCCGGAGGAACCAGGCGATCCCGGCGAGCGCCAGGATCGCGGCAAGCGATCCGGCGACGATATAGATGTTCATCCCTGCGCCAAAGCCTCCAGCGTCGGGCGGATGGTGCTGAGATCGTATCCCGCCGCGTCGGCCTGTTGCACGAGCAGATTGGGGTCGCGTCCCGCCTTTGCCGCAGCGAGTGCCCACAGGTTGCAGGAGCGCGTGCCCGACCGGCAATAGGCAAGCACGGGGCCATCGGTCGCGGTCAGCGCGGCGGCCATCGCGTCGAGTTGCGGATGGCTGAAGCCCGAATGGGTCACGGGAATCGCGGTATAGGACAGCCCCGCCGTTTCTGCGGCGGCACGGATCGCGTCGCCGCTGGGCTGGCCCGCCTCTTCATCGTCGGGGCGATTGTTGACGATGCCCTTATACCCCGCCGCGCTGATCGCGGCGATGTCGTCGGGGGTGATCTGCGGAGACACCGCGATGCTGTCATTGAGGAGACGGATATCGGCCATCCGCCCCCCATATGCGATGAACCGCGCGGCGTCAGGGAAAAACTTGCACGTTCGGAGGCGGCATCGTCATTCGAAGTTGCGGATCGCCTCGATGAACTTGTCGCCATATAAATCGAGCTTGCGCGCGCCGATGCCCGACAGCAGCGCGAGTTCGGCGCGTCCTGCGGGACGGCGGGCTGCCATGTCGCGCAGGACCGAATCGTGGAAGATCACATAGGGCGGCACCCCGCCCTCCTTGGCGAGGTCGCGGCGGAGCGTGCGCAACGCCTCGAACAGGGGGTTGTCGGCGGGGTTGTCCGCGACGGACGGCGCGCGGCGCGCGCGGCGTTCGCGTTTCGGCGGGACGACGAGCGTGACGCGCTCGCCGCCCTTCAGGATACCGCGCGCGCCGGGACCGAATTCGAGCCCGCCATGCGCGTTGGTGCGCAGCGCATCGCGGAGCAGCAGCGCGCGCGCGACGGGTTTGACGAGCGCGGCCTCCTCCCCCTCGACGATGTTCCAGACCGACAGGTTTTCATGGCCGTTCATCAGGCTGCGTTCGGTCGACTGGCCGAGCAGGACCTGTTCGACATAGCCCGCGCCGAACATCTGGCCGGTGCGGAACACGGCGGAAAGAAACTTCTGCGCGACCGTCGTCGCATCGACCGCATCGGGTGATCCAAGGCAATTGTCGCAATTGCCGCAATCCTCGCCGAGATCCTCGCCGAAATGTTTGAGCAGGATGCGGCGGCGGCACCCGGCGGTTTCGACCAGCGCGCCCAGCGCGGCGAGGCGGGTCCGTTCGCCCGACTGGCGTTCGGGTTCGACTTCCCCGATCCGCTGGCGCGCGCGTGCGAAATCCTCCGCCCCCCAGAACAGATGCGCGATCGCGGGGTCGCCGTCACGGCCCGCGCGGCCGGTTTCCTGATAATAGGCCTCGATCGATTTGGGCAGGCCGGCATGCGCGACGAAGCGGACATCGGGTTTGTCGATCCCCATCCCGAACGCGACCGTCGCGCAGATCACCATATCCTCCGACGCGACGAAATCCGCCTGGTTCTTCGCCCGGATGCGCGGGTCGAGCCCGGCGTGATAGGCGCGGGTCGGGCGTCCCGCGCGCCCCAGCGCCTCGGCGAGTTTCTCGGTCGCGGCGCGCGTCTGGGCATAGACGATGCCCGGGCCGGGCTGATCCGCGATGATGTCGGCGATCTGTTTGTTGGTGTTGGCGCGGGGGCTGATCGCATAGCGGATGTTGGGGCGATCGAAGCCCGACACGATCAGGCCATCGTCGGGGATGCCGAGCTGTTTGCAGATATCGGCGCGGGTATGCGCATCGGCGGTCGCGGTCAGCGCGAGGCGGGGGACATCCGGGAAGGCATCCATCAACGGCGCGAGCAGGCGGTAATCGGGGCGGAAATCATGCCCCCATTCGCTGACGCAATGCGCCTCGTCGATCGCGAACAGGCATAAGGGAGCCTGGGTCAGCAGTTCGCGGAAATGGCCGGTCGAGGCGCGTTCGGGGGCGATATAGAGCAGGTCGAGCTGACCGTTGCGGAATCGGTCGATCGTCTCGGCGCGATTGTCGTCGACGCTGGTCAGCGTCGCGGCGCTGATCCCGACCGCCTCGGCGGCGCGCAACTGATCGTGCATCAGCGCGATCAGCGGGCTGACGACCACGCATGTCCCCGCCATCATCGTCGCGGGCAGTTGATAGCAGAGCGATTTGCCCGCGCCCGTCGGCATCACCGCTAGCGTCCGCTCTCCCGCCAGCACGCGCGCGACCACATCGGCCTGCACCCCGCGAAATTTGGGGAAGCCGAAGATGCGCTGAAGGTGCGGAAGGGGATCGGATTGCGGGGGATCGGGAGTCATCGGCGCGGGTTATAGACAGATCATCACGCACGGGCGAAAGGGCCAAGATGCAGAAAGTCGAGGATAACCGGTCGGAACAGGAATTCACGCTGTCGATCGAGGGCGAAACCGCGGTCGCCGCCTATCAGCGTGAGGGCGACACGATCGTGTTCACGCATACCAAGGTGCCCGAGCCGATCGAGGGACAGGGAGTCGGCAGCCGCCTGATCCGTGCAGCACTTGATTCGGCGCGCGATCAGGGGTTGAACGTCGTGCCGCAATGCCAGTTCGTCGCGGCGTATATCGATCGTCACCCCGAATATCGGGACCTGCTCGCCTAGCTGCCTACTCGCCTAGCTAAAGGATATGCCGATGATCGACCGGGACGATGTCATGACAAAGGTTCCGGCGGTGACGCTGGGCTTCTGGATCATCAAGATCCTTGCGACGACGCTGGGTGAGACAGGCGGCGATACCGTCACGATGACGATGGGGCTGGGTTATCTGGTCGGCACCGCGATCTTTGCAGCGTTGCTGATCGGGCTGGTCATCGCGCAGATCGCGGCGGACCGGTTTCGCCCGTGGCTTTACTGGGCGACGATCATCGCCTCGACGACGGCAGGCACGACGATTGCGGATTTCGCGGATCGATCGCTCGGCATCGGCTATGCGGGGGGATCGGCGCTGCTGCTCGGCTGCGTCATCGCCAGCCTTGCGGCATGGCGGATGGTGACGGGGTCGGTCTCGGTCGCGACCGTCCGCACCCCGCGCGCGGAGGCCTTTTACTGGCTGACGATCACCTTTTCGCAGACGCTCGGCACCGCATTGGGCGATTGGGTCGCGGATGACACCTCGCTGGGTTATGGTGGCGGCGCACTATTGTTCGGCGCGCTCATCGTGGTGCTGGCGCTGGCGTACTGGCGCACGCGGATCAGCCATATCGCGCTGTTCTGGGCGGCGTTCATCCTGACCCGACCATTGGGTGCGACGGTCGGCGATTTCCTCGACAAGCCGGTTGCCGATGGCGGTCTCGCTTTCAACCGATCGATCGCGAGCGCGTTATTGGCGGTCGCGATCGTCATGCTGATCTCGGTGATCCCGCAGCGTGCGGGACGTTATCCGTGTGAGGCGGCGGTATAAAAAAGGGGCGAACATTTCGGCTCGCCCCCTCGTGCCCATTATTTGACCACCGTCGTTTCGGCGACGTGCATGTCGGGGGCGACGGTGCCGTCGCTTGACCGGGGAGCGCCGCCCGGCGCGATGCGGGAGCCGTCGGCGTTGAGGCCGAGGCTCTTGAGCAGTGGCGCGGGGCTGGGGTCGGCCCCGGCAAAGGCGCGGAACATCGGGGCGTAATCCTCGGTATGCCCCTTCGACAGGATCATGTCGC
>JAPKCG010000278.1 GCA_028823055.1 Sphingomonas bacterium | reverse complement strand
GAGCGTCGGCAGATTGCCCATCGACGCGATTGAGGGGCCTAGCAGCGCGCGTTGCGCGCGTGCCGCCTCCAACGCGGCCCGCGCGGTCGCAAGTGCTGCGGCGGCTTCGTCGCGCCCCCGCACGCTACCCGCTTCTTCGCGTACCAGGGCATCGGCGCGATTATAAGCGATGACGGCGAGCCGCACTTGCGCTTGCGCTCTCGCGACCTCGCCATCGGCTGCCACCTGACTAACCCCGATCTGAGCGAGGTTGCTCGTCGATCCCGTTGGCACACCCGCCCCGCCGGTTGCCGGCACGACGATCTCGCCGCTAGTCTCGCGGACTTGCGCGGCCGAGCCATCGCCGATTCTTACCGTTCGGATGCCGAGACGCTGTTGCGCTTGCGTCGTGAGGGTGAGCTTCAGCAGATCGCTCTCGTGGGCGACCGCCTCCGCTTTAGCGGGGGTAGCCGGAGTCGGAGCCGGATCACTCCCGCAGCCCGTCAGGACCGCTAGCAGAGGCAAGGTGGCAATCGGAAGGCTTCGGATAGACGTCATGCCACGACGGTAGCAGCCTCATGTTGGCCGCAGCTTGGGACGACTATAAAAAATCCCAATGTTCGGCGGGAAGCGACAAGATGGTGTCACCACCGGTCGGTTGTGACACAGCAACCCTGCACCTGCTATTCCAACGGTTTACAGGCGTCAGAATCCCCGATTACAATTCCAGAAACGGAAGCATGGGTCTTGGCGTTGAATGGCATGAAAAGGCATGCAGATCCGCCTTTGTCTTCGCCATTCTAGGCCAAGGCACTCCCATTTGTCACCGCAGCTTTACATTCCCAAAAGAGCGGGCGCAGATGGGGCGTGCGAGGCGTCTGCGGGCCAACTTAATGAGCGCGAAACGACCGGAGAGATGTTGCTAAGCCGGTGACGAAAACACCGCCGAAACGACGCTGTTACCGCCGTTTGTATCCGTCATTCCCACTCGATTGTGCGTCGACACCATAAATAGCTGATTTCCTTGGTCAAAATATTTTTCGTGTTTCGGGATGCCGCTCTGTGTGCCGTCAAAAAATCGGCCTTTTGATTTCATTGGAGAATTTTGGCCCCGGTCGGAAACAGGCATTTCGAGATCAATCGCCAGCTTTCGCCCCGTTCATCGCATTTACAGTCGAACCTCTATCTCATTCTACGAGCGAAGGTGGTCAGAAAATACCGTCATTGCCGCTTACATCAAGGCTCGAAACTCAGAAGAATGCTGTCGCAACACGAGCCGTGTCTCTCGTACTTGGACGGAATTATCGCGCATCTGAGATGCGCGATAATCCGCTTCGATATGTTGCCCAAGGCCGCAGCATTCGGCTTGGGATGTCCCGTTCGACGGGCTGCGCTTACCTGACGGCAAGTTTTGCCAGGGCCACCTTGTAGGCATCATAGTGTGTACCCTCATCTACTGCGATCTGACGGAACATGGCGGCGACCTTCAGGTCACCATCAGCTTCGGCTTGCTTGGCGAAGTTCACGTACATCGTGACGTTTTCATAGTGCTCACCCGCCATTGCGTCTTCGAGGTTGGCGCTGTTTGCGCCGCCGAGTTGGAGCGCTTGTGCCTCGCGGTCAAAATGCTCGTTCGCTTCGATGTTGGCCGATGCGCGGAACAGCTTTGCGAGCGCTGGCTTACCTGCCGCTTCGGCCTGATCGGCGTAACGAAGATATTTGAGATTGGCATAAGCCTCGCCGTGCATCGCGGCATCGAGATTGGCGCGCGTTTGGGCAGACAGCGGCTTCGCCTCAGGCGGTGCCGCAATCGCGCTGGTCGACAATAGGACGGCCATGCTGACGGCGGCTGAAAACAGTGTGCGGTTCATGATCTTTTCTCCGGTATGCGCCGACAGCGGCGACGGCCGATCAATGGAACAACGTCCTGACGTGCTCCTGACGATGCGGTCAGAAATTTGGAAACCCGGGAGGGCCAGCTTTTTTCGGCATCGGTCAGCTTTTCGTCAGTTGCCAAGCGCAGTTCGAAAGGGACGGGGCAAGCCACCCCGCCTGATCACAAAGGATTGCTGCCATGAAACGCTCCACCCTCCTCAAGCTCGCTATCGCCGCGTCAGCCCTGTCGGTTGCCTCCATCGCCAGCGCCGCCCCCGTCTGCACCAAGTTGCCTCCTGCCAAGTGGCTGAGCCAGGCTCAGATGAAGGCGAAGATTGCCAAGATGGGCTATCGTGACATCAAGGTCTTTCAGGTCTCGGGCAGTTGCTACGAAATCTATGCCCACACCAAGGACGGCAAACGCGCCGAGGTGTATTTCAATCCGGTGACCGGTGCGGTCGTCCAGAACAACGTAGACTGATCGTGGCCGCGACTGCCCCCGTCGCCGCTACGCCCCGCCCTGGCCCGGTCCCCCGCCGGGTCAGGGTGTGGGACCCTATTGTCCGTATTTTTCATTGGACCGTTGCGAGCGGCGTCATCGCCAACCTGACGTTTTTGCGGCACGAGGAAAATCCGCACATCTATGTCGGCTATGTCGTGGTGACAGCGCTCGTCGTCCGTCTCATCTGGGGTTTTGCCGCGCGGAACCACGCCCGCTTCGCCGGTTTTGTACCTGGGCCACGCGGTCTCATCCTCTATTTTAAGGCGATGCTCGGGAATCGCGAACCACGCTACCTCGGACATAACCCTGCCGGTGCGGCCATGATCGTGCTGTTGCTGGTCCTGCTGGCGGCTGTCGGCACGACGGGGTGGATGATGGGCCTCGACGCCTTCTGGGGCGTGTCGTGGGTCGAGACGCTGCACGAGATATCTGCCAACGTTCTGATCGGTGCCGTTGCGCTCCACGTCATCGGTGCGATCGTCGAAAGCCTCCGCCATCATGAGAATCTGCCGCTGGCAATGATTACCGGCTACAAGCGGGCGGCAGAAGGGACGGACATCGACAATGCGCCTATTGCTGGTTGAAGATAATGCACGCCTTGCGAGCCTGATCCGCGAAGGTCTGGACCGTCAGGGCTTTGCGGTCGACTGGTGCGAGACTGTCGATGGTGCGGAGCATGCGCTGAAGATCAATGAATATGACCTGCTGTTGCTCGATCTCGGCCTGCCCGATGGCGAGGGTCTCGATCTCGTTCGCGGGCTGCGGCGACGGCAGGATATGATGCCGATACTGATCCTGACCGCGCGCGGCGGTCTTGATGACCGCGTGCTGGGGCTCGATGCGGGAGCCGATGATTATCTGGTCAAGCCGTTCCAGATTCCCGAACTTGCCGCGCGCTGTCGCGCGCTGCTCCGTCGCCCCGGCGCGTCGCTCGGCACCGAACTGAACGTTGGCAACGTCATACTCCATTCGGCTGAGCGCAGTGTGGCAGTTGCCGGGCTGGCCATTGAGGCACCCCCCCGCGAAGTCGATCTGCTCGAATGCTTGTTAAGGCGCGCCGGGCATGTCGTCGCGAAGCCCGCGCTAGAGGGCGCGCTGTATTCGATGGATGCCGAAGTCACGCCCAATGCGCTGGAGGCGTGTATGTCCAGATTGCGCAAGCGACTGAGCGCCGCAGGAGCCGATGTGCAAATCCGGACTGTCCACGGCGTCGGCTATGCGCTGTTCGCACCCGTCACCGTCTATGACGCCACCGCGAATGGATAGAGCAGGCAACAGCAAGAAGGGACCGGCGGGACCCACACTGTTCCGGCAAATTGCGACACGGCTGGCTGCCTTTACGCTGCTGTTCGCATTGCTCGACGTCGCCATCGTCGTTTTCACGTATAGCAGCCAGCCTGAATCGCTGGCGCAGGAACTGCTGACGCTCGAAGCGAGCAAGGCAGCAAATGGGACAACCCTAGCGCCCGATCTGCTGGCCGGGCCGCCGGGGGCGGAGCACTGGTCTGCCCGTTACATCGAGCCGGAAGTGGATGGGCCTGCGACAGCGCCATACCGCGCGAGTACCACCCCGGGGGTCTTGATGGACTGGACGCGAAGAGAACGCGTTGCCGGCGGTTACCGCATTTCGGGTGTGCGGTCGGTCATTCAGGAGGGACAGCAACGCTGGCTGTTCATGCAGTTCGAAGGCGACGGCATCCGCCCCTATGTGCCGGTGATCGTCAATGAGATCGTCCAGCATGTCCTGCTGCCGCTGATCCCGTTGTCGCTCCTCTTGTTGCTGTTCAACATTTTCGCGGTCCGCCAGGTCCTGCGACCGCTGAAGCGTGCCGAGGCCGAAGTAGATGCGCTCGATCCTGACAACGGGCTGCTACGCCTGTCGGAGGCGCCCGAACCGCGCGAGGTCAACACGCTGGTCCGCGCCGTCAACCGCGCGCTCACCCGGCTGGACGAGACGATGGCAATCCTTCGGGGATTTACGGCCAACGCCGCCCACGAACTGCGCACACCGCTGTCGATCATGCAGCTGTCGCTCGACAAATTGCCGCCGAGCCAATTGCGCGACGATCTTCAGTCAGACACCCAGCACATGACCCGGCTCGTCGGCCAGATGCTCGATCTCGCGCAGGCGGACGCAATGGCGGGGGAACCTGATACGCCGGTTGATCTGGCCGATATTGGTCGGGACATCGTTGCCGCCATGGCACCCAAGGTGTTCGAAGCCCACCGCGATCTGCGCTTCGAGTGCATTGGTGATACGAGGGCACTGGGCCATGCCGAGGCGATCTACCGCATCTATCGCAATCTGATCGACAACGCGCTGTCTCACGCGCCCGGAACGACGCCGA
>JAPKCG010000277.1 GCA_028823055.1 Sphingomonas bacterium | reverse complement strand
GCGCCGGCACATCTGCAGCGCGCGCCGCACGTCGCCGCTCACGGCCGCGACCTTCGGCGCCACGCCGACGACCTCCTGCTCCGTTCGACCGCTCGATGCTTCGGACGGAAATCGCCGCTGGGTGTCGCCCGGGCGAAGGTTTCAACATGTCAGGAGAACCGACGAAACCCTCCCTGCCCGGCCGCATTCTTTTTTCCAGGAAGGGCAGTTACTGGAATAAACATCGGCAGTGGCGTGCGTGGTTAGATCGCTTATGTGTTAGCATGACTAAGCGCCATTGCCTCCGTGGGGTGGCAATTTTGGTTAGTTCGGTTATATGTTAGCGAGACTAACCACAGGAGCTGTCCATGGCGACCCTCGCCACCGCTGTCGATCCGAGCGCCTTCGCCAATCTGGTGTTCGCCAGCCTGGTCGAGACCGCGCGCGCCAAGCCGGCCAAGCGGCGCGGGGCTCCGCGTTCCGAAGCCGCCAGCGACACCTTATATATAGCGCCTACTGTTGAGGGCTTCTCCGAACAGTATCGAACCGCCGTCGATCACGCGATCGAGCAGCTGACCGCCACGGGCATCGCAGCCGACCCGGATCGACAGGCACTCTACGCAATCGTCGACAAGCTGTTGCCGGATGTCCGCGCGCGGCATCTCGAGCGCAAGATCGAGCAGCTCCTCGACGTCCTGGCCGATACCCATGATCCGATGGCCGAGTTCCATACCGCAGTCGCGGCTGACAACACCGCCATCCGCCAGCGCTTCATGCACGAGGTCGAGACGCTGACCTCGGCCGAGGTCGCGGCGCGCGCCGGGCATGAAGCCAAGAACCGCCACCAGACCGCCGCGCGCTGGAAAGCGCAGCGCCGCGTCTTCGCGGTCCCCTACCAGGGACAGGACCGCTTCCCGACCTTCCAGTTCGACGCCGACGGCAAGCCGCTTCCCCTCATCAAGAGGATTTTGGAGGTCCTGCCGACGAGCCGGTCACCATGGCAAACCGCCTTCTGGTTCGTGTCGACCAACTCGTGGCTGGGTGGACCCGCTCCGAGGGAACTCCTCGACGATGAAGCGGCCGTCCTCGACGCCGCGGCGCATGAGAGCGACGAGATCGGCGGGTGACAGCGCTGGCGCCGACCGGCATTGTCCCCAAACCGCCGACCGCCTTTGCGACCCACGTCACCGATCTGCCCGTAGGCGCCGTTCTCTGGCGCATTCACGCCGAAAAGCTTGCCGGCGATGCGTTCAATCCGGGCTTTGGCTCCTCGCGATTCGCGCCGATCGGCCCCGTGCGCAAACGCGTGCCGACCGCCTATGCCGCGGATGGATTTGAGGCCGCGGTCTACGAGACGATCTTCCATGATCTCGATCCTGCTCAGTCCTTCAAGACGTTTCCGCTTAGCAAGCTCGCGGATGTGCGCTGCTCGGTGCTGCGGGTCGCCAGCCCGCTGGCGCTGCGCTCTTTCCTCGCGCCGGACCTGATGAAACTCGGCATTGCTCGCAATCAGTTGATCGACACACCCGCGAGCGAGTTCTCGGATACGCGGCGCTGGTCCGCGGCGCTGCACCGCAAGGACGCCGCCACGCACGGGATGGTCTGGGAGTCTCGCGCCTATCCCTCGTCGCTGGCGGTGATGTTCTTCGGCGATCGCGTGCCGCCCGGAGCGCTCAGCGTAGTCAGCGCCGTCCGGGTTGATGCCGACCCAAGCCTTGCCGCGCGGTTCAAGGCACTGGCGGATCGATCGGGCGTATCGCTGATCGTATGATCGACCCAATTCCCGCCATTCCTGGCGCCTATTGGCCTCCCCAACTTCCGACGTTCATTCAGCTTTGCGGATCGTCGCGCATCGCTGCCGGAATGGCGAGACCTGGGACGAAGCAGTCGTTCGGGCAATCGGCCGGGAATGTCGGGTTTCGGATGAATCGGCCATTCGCGGGGCTTCCGAGATTTGCTCGGCATCGAGCCAGCCTGCACGGTAGTGACTCCGCGGGGCGTCGATCTCACGCCAAAATAACAGCCGCGGCTCCCCTGACGAAAAACCCCGCCTCCGAGGTTGTCGCGCACTTTCTCAATCCGACAGGGTATCTCGCACAATAGTGCGAACCTAGAGCACGTGCGCCACCGCCCCACGCCGCAATTCTCCAGAATTTGCGGTGCTCTGCGTCGCCTATCATGTGTTTTCCGACAGTCTCAAGACGCTGCGGCAACCTATACCGGCGTCATGACCAAGATACTGGATACGGACAGGAGATCGCAGGGTTCACCTGAACCCTCATTTCTGCACCTGAACGACAGCGCCCGGCATCATCGGGTCGCCTGACGCAATGACGAGGTACCGGCGCATGTCGCCCTTCGCGTCGCTGACGATCTGGCGGAGCGGTCCGAGCGTGTTGACGAGCGCGCCGCCCGCCGGATTGGTCATGAACTTTGCCAGAGGCTGGATCACGCCGCCACCATCAGCGCGGGAAGATAGCCCAAGGACATAGGGCATCTTTGGGCTGAGGCCCGCAACCGCCGCCTGCAGGATCTGGACCTGGCCCTGATCGAACAACGTGACCTGGCTGCGGCCAGTCCCGGCGAGGGTCAGCTGGATCTTCATGCCGGCCTGTGCGAGCGGTATCAGGTTTGCACGGCCTTCGCCTACTGGCACCGCGCCAGGAACATAGGCCACGCCTTGCGGCCCCTGACCGATCGGAATCGTCGCGATGACGGTGTTGCTGGCGGTGTCGATCGCCGCAACAGCGTCGGCGTTCTCCAGCCCGACATACATCCGCGTGCCGTCGCCCGACGGCCACAAGCCGTGCGGCAGCGCGCCGACCGGAATGCTTGCGACCTGCACGAAGTCGGTGGTGCGGAATACCTTGACGACGTTCTCGGTGCCGACCGTCACATAGGCGAACTGGCCGGTCTTAGTGCGGGCGATGTTGACGTGGTTGGTGATCGCGCCGGTGTCGAACGTCTTCAGGATCGCGAACGGTGGCTTGGCATCGAACACCATGACCTTGCCGACGTCCTTCAGCGTCAACCAGACCTGCTTGCCGTCGGGCGTCGCGGCGATGTCGGGGCAGAACGGGCTCGCCTGCTTGACGCGACCGACGATCTTCTTCGAGGCGGTGTCGATCACCACGGTCTCTGGTGTGAAGCTCGAACAGACGTAACCGTATTTTCCGTTCGGCGAGAAAATCGTCATGCCGGGGCCGTTGGGGACGGGGATGCGCGTGGTCGGCGCGAAGGTCTTGCCGTCGAGCACCTGGATATAATCCTCGCCGCGCACCGCGACCCAGACTTCGCGACCGTCGGGGCGGAAAAACGCCTCATGCGGCGAGCGCCCGACATAGGTCGTGTGCTTCACGGCATTGGTCGCGGTATCGATGAACGTCACCGAGTTCGAACCGATCGAGATCGCCGCCAGCGTCTTACGATCGGGCGAGAAGCCCATGCCGTGGACAAGCAGCTGCCCCTTGTAGAGCGGGCTGAGGTTGGCGGGGGTCTGGTCGCCGAGCTTGATGACGCCGAGCAGCGTATTGGTTGACGGGTCGATCACCGACACGGTGTTGGAGAACTGGTCCGACGTGTAGAACCGGTCCTGCGCGCTGACAGGGATGTCGGGGGTCGCATTGGGCACTTGCTGGGCAAACGCAGGGCCTGAAAAGCACAAGGCGGCGCAGGCGGTTAGGGTGAAACGCTTCATGGACGGTCTCCGTGATGGGGGTGACCAGTCGCGGTCGGTTCGGTGTGACGTGGCAACGCGCCGCCTTCGGATATGATGCCCTGCATCACCGCGATTTCCTGACGCTGTTCGACGATGATCCCTTGCGCAAGCCGGCGCAGGCGTTCGTCCTTGCCGTAACGCAGCTCGATCTCAGCCATGTCGATCGCGCCTTGATGATGCGGGATCATCATCCTTGCGAAGTCGCGATCGGGATCGTTTGAATAGCCGGTCATCATCGCGCCGTGCATCCGCGTCATCGCCGCATCCATCGCGGACGCGAAGCCGTCCGTATGCGCGATAGCAGCGGTCGATACGGACAAGCCTATCGCCATCAGCAAGGTCGTGCGTGATCTCATCGTCCTGTCCCTAGTTTTCCTGTTTACGACACGCGAGCGATGATGCCGATAATCGTTGCTAGCACGGCCATGCAGGCCGGGAGAAAGAGCATCTGTATAGCCGCTTCGCGCCCTGTGATCGTGCCCGTCAGGATATCGACCGGGCCCTTGATGAACTCCGAGAACGAACGGAGGGGTTCGCCGGGGGCGGGAGTATCGCTGAGTACGATGCCGCCAGCAATCAGACCGAAATACAGGATCATGAAGACCGACACGACCGTCAGGACGAGCGCCGTAGCTGCATCACGTGCGAAGAAGGTCCAGAAAGTCAGCAACATTGCTGCATACACGCCGACGAGCAAGCCCAACGTGGCAGGATGGACGCCGCGCGATGCGATGCCTGGAGCCGTCCTTTCCAGCTCGTCATAATTGCCTGCATCCGGCACGATTGCGAGATGTCGACGTACAGGCTTAGGAGCAACGAGTGTCTCGGTAGCGAGATCGTAGATCGGCTGTGTTGCCATGAGGAAGTCTCCGCGCGTCTCGATGAATGCCGAGCGTGACAGGATAGATGATTGCGGCGGGGCGGTCGGTCCAACGCATAACCACGGTCATTCCAATCATCTAACAAGAACGGTAGACAATCTATGATCGCGTTTTCGTATTGAAATCATCGCGACCATGCGTTGGACGCGAGGG
>JAPKCG010000276.1 GCA_028823055.1 Sphingomonas bacterium | reverse complement strand
CCGCGTGTATCTGCTCCACCCCGATCCGTGGCGAAAGGCGCGTCATGCCAAGCGCCGCATGATCAATCACGGCCCGCTCGACCTCATTGCGGCAAAGCTGAAACCGGGTTGCGAATTTCGCCTCGGCACCGACGATCCCACTTATTGCCGGTGGGCGATGATGGTGATGAACCAGCGCCGCGATTTCACCTGGATGGCCGACACGCCCGCCGATTTCCTCAATCGCCCCGATGACTGGCCCGAAACCCGCTACGAACGCAAAGCGCGCCGACAAGGCCATGAAGTATGGTATTTCCGCTATATCCGGCGCTGAGACCCGGCACCTGCGGCATGATTCGCCAACGCTCCGACTGAACGGTGAATGTCCTCGGTGGGCGCGCTTGACCAGTCCCGTTGCGCCCGGTGCCTGCGTTCCGTAATTGCACGCACATGTACCGCGTCCTTTTCCCGCTGCTCGCCCTCACCGCCAGCACCGCGCCCGCCGCCCCTCGCCAAAATCCCGGCATCGTTCACGTTCGCTTCGACACCTCGCTTGGCCCGATCACGCTCGCGCTCGATGCACGCCATGCGCCGAAGACGGTCGCCAATTTCATGGCCTATGTCGATGACGGTCGGTTCGACGACATCGTCTTCTATCGCTCCGCGCGCCGCACCGCGGCACCGCAATTCGGCTTCATTCAGGGCGGTATCCGCACCGATGCGCGCCGCATTCTGCCGGCCTTCCCGCTCGAAACGACGAAAATGACGGGCATCAGGCACACCGACGGCACGATCTCGATGGCGCGACGTGGTGACCCGGCGTCGGCGGGCGGCAATTTCTTCATCACCATCGGCGCGATCCCCAGCATGGATGCGCGCGGGCAGTTCGTCGGCTATGCGGCATTCGGCCATGTCACGCGCGGGATGGCAGTCGTAAAGAAAATCCTCGCGCGCCCGACCGGCGGCGGGATGGGTGGGCAATTGCTGCTCAAACCCGTCATCATCAAGCGCGCGGTCCGCCTCGACGGCACGCCCAAGCCCACCGGCCTCGTCAAACCGTGGCTACAGAAAACCCACAAGTAACAGTGGGTTGGATCAGGACCGCCCGACAATGCACCGGCCTGTCCTACAATGCATCGATCTGTCATCGCCGCGCCTGCCGTTCGCCACCGCTATTTGACATCGCTGCCCGTTTCCTCCGCCGATGAGGCTGTCGCGCACCCCGCACGGGTGCGACCTTTGGGAACATTCGCGCGCTGCCCTTCCCCTCGGGCGCCCTTGCGGCTATGGGGACCGCTTCCCATTTCAGATTGGCCCCATGCCTTTTTCTCAACTCCCCCCGCTTCTCGCCGAGGCGCTCACCGCGCGCGGCTATACCGCCCCCACGCCTGTGCAGGCTGCGGTCATCGAACCTGATGCGATCGGCCGCGACCTTGTCGTCTCCGCCCAGACCGGCTCGGGCAAGACCGTCGCCTTCGGTCTCGCCATGGCCGATCAGCTGCTCGAAGACGGCGCGACCCCGCCCCCGGGCCTCCCGCTCGCGCTGATCATCGCGCCGACCCGCGAACTCGCGCTTCAGGTCAGCCGCGAACTCGCCTGGCTCTACAAGGCCGCGAACGCGCGCATCTCGACCTGTGTCGGCGGGATGGACGCATCGAAGGAACGCCGCAGCCTTGGCCACGGCACGCACATCGTCGTCGGCACGCCGGGCCGGTTGCGAGACCATCTAGAACGCGGCGCGCTCGACCTGTCGGCGCTCAAGGTCGCGGTACTCGATGAGGCCGACGAGATGCTCGACATGGGCTTTCGCGAAGATCTCGAACAGATTCTCGACGCCGCCCCCGAAGGTCGCCGCACGCTGATGTTCTCGGCGACGATGCCCAAACCGATCGTCGCACTTGCCAAGCGTTATCAACGCGATGCGCTGCGTATCTCGACCGTCGGCGAAGATCGCGGCCATGGCGATATCAGCTATCAGGCGGTCACCGTCGCGCCAGCCGATATTGAAAACGCGGTCATCAACCTGCTGCGCTTCCACGAAGCGGAAACCGCGATGCTGTTCTGCGCGACGCGCGACAACGTCCGCCATCTTCACGCCAGCCTCGTCGAACGCGGGTTCGATGCGGTGGCGCTGTCGGGTGAGCATAGCCAGAACGAACGCAACGCCGCGCTCCAGGCGCTGCGCGATCGCCGTGCGCGCGTCTGCGTCGCGACCGACGTGGCCGCGCGCGGGATCGATCTGCCGACGCTCAGCCTCGTCGTCCATGTCGAACTGCCCCGCGATGCCGAAACGCTTCAGCATCGCTCAGGCCGGACGGGTCGCGCCGGCAAGAAGGGCACCGCGGTTCTGATCGTCCCCTATCCGCGTCGCCGCCGCGTCGACATGATGCTCAAGCAAGCCAAGATCCCCGTCGAATGGATCAAGCCGCCGAGCGCCGACGACATCCGCGCGCAGGATCGCGAACGTCTCATCGAAACCCTGCTCGCCCCGATCGAGGTCGATGACGAGGATCGGGCACTCGCTTCCCGTCTGATGGAAGAGAAGACGCCCGAAGACATCGCCGCCGCGCTCGTCCACGCGCACCGTGCGCGGATGCCGCAGGCGGAAGATATGCTCGACGGCGACTCCGCACCGCAGTCCGACAAGACCCAGGGCCATCGCGCCGGGTTCGAGGATGTCGTCTGGTTCAGGATGAACATCGGGCGCCGCCAGAATGCCGACCCGCGCTGGTTGCTGCCGCTCATCTGTCGTCGTGGCCACGTTACCAAGGCGGAAATCGGTGCGATCCGCATCGGCCCCAACGAGACCGCGTTCCAGGTGCCCCGCGCCGCGGCGGACCGCTTCATGGCGGCGGTCAACCGCACCGCCAACAGCGAGCATGAGGAAAGCGGTGTCGCCTTCGAAGCGATGGCGAACCCGCCCGCACCGCAGGGCCGCGCGCCTCGCGAAGGTGGCGCACTGCGTCCCCGCAGCGGTCCGCCGGCGGGACGTGGTGCCCCCCCGGCTGGCCGTCATCAGGCCAAGCCGTTCCGCAAGGGTCCGCGCAAACCTTGAGCCCGCCCGTCACCGGCCCCGTTATTGCGGGCGTCCGCATCCTCGTCGATGCCGACGCCTGCCCGGTGAAAGACGAAATCTACAAGGTTGCGTGGCGGCTCGACGTGCCCGTCGTCATCGTCGCCAACAACCATTTTCGCGTGCCCATCCACCCGCTTGTCAGCCGGATCGTCGTCGATGACGGCTTCGATGCGGCGGACGACTGGATCGCGGAACGGGCCGATGCGCAGGCAGTGGTCATCACCGCCGACATCCTGCTCGCCGAGCGAGCGTTAAAGGCGGGCGCCACCGTGCTCGCGCCGACCGGCAAGCCCTTCACCCCCGCCTCGATCGGCGGCGCGATCGCGACCCGCGCGATCATGGCCGATCTGCGCGCGGGCGGCGACGTCATCGGCGGTCCCGCTCCGTTCCAAAAGACCGACCGCTCCCGCTTTCTCTCCGCGCTCGACGCCGCACTGGTCCGCCTCAAGCGCGCCTAGCGTGTCGTTATCAGGGTCAGGGCAGAGGAACGGTCGGTAAGGGGGCAGCTTCGACGCGCGGGACCCAGTGTCTCACGGATTGGGCGAACCGGTCGGCGATCGCACGGCCGCAAGCTTGATCGCGCTTGCCAATATTTAGCCCGCCCAACCGCGACGCCCGGACACTGCCAGAACTAGACTGGCGCAAGATTGCTGTCGCCAAGGATTATCGCACTTCCAAGATGCGCGCGAAAACCGGTCCGCGGTCATTGGCCTCATCCGCGGCGCCTCAGAACTTGGTCTGGCGGGAGGAAAAACCCCACTCGCGTTGAGGGGTGTCAGAACCGTTCGGTTGTGGCGCCAGGGATGCGCCACGCCAGCTTGCGACTATCGACTGCCATCATTTTTCCCGAGTTCATGACACTCATGTTCGCGCATCGGAAGTTCAACGACGACCCCAAATCCGGGCGGCGCGAAGAGCGAGGCCGTGCCCCGATGCGCGGTCGCGACCGCAGCGACGAGCGCCAGACCCAGGCCATGACCTTCCGACGATCGGCTACGTTCCGCACGCGCGAACCGCTGGAACAGCCGGGGCGCATCTTCGGGTGCTACACCATGTCCGTCATCGGCAACGGTCAGGCGAGCAACGGCGTCATAACGCTCCAGCGCGACACGAACTGTCGTACCTGGAGGGGTGTGACGCAGCGCGTTATCGAGGAGATTGGTGATCAGCTGTTGTATCAGCCGTCGATCGCCCGTCACCCCTAGTTGGGGGGCAATCGCTGTGACGAGCAGGTGGCCGCTGGCCTCCATATCGGGACGGTAGGTTTCGACCAGTTCCTCGACCAGTTCGTCCAGCGGCACGTCCTGAAAATGGGCACGCGGCGACAATGCTTCCACTTCCGCGATGCGCAGCAATGCCCCGAATATGTCGAGCATGTCGCGCGACTGTACGGCAGCGGCTTCGATCGCCTGTCGCTTGTCGTCCACGTCCTCCGCCGTCAGTGCCTCGTCGAGCCGGTTATGCAGGCGGGTCAGCGGCGTGCGCAGGTCATGCGCCACGTCGCTCGATACTTGGCGTAGATTGTCCATCAGTCCGCCGATCCGGTCGAGCATCCGGTTGAGCGTCGCCGACACGCGGTCGAACTCGTCGCCCGCGCCGGTGGTCGGCATGCGCCGCGCAAGATCGCCGTCAATGATCGCCAGCGCAGTGCGATCGATCCGCGACAGGCGCGCGCGCGTAACCGCGC
>JAPKCG010000275.1 GCA_028823055.1 Sphingomonas bacterium | reverse complement strand
CATTTCGGCACCATGCCGAAATGGCGCGGGTGAGAAAAATCCTGTCAGCCGACCACCACTGTGATCGACAATTATCAGGCAGGCTTCATTGCACGTTTGACCGCCATCGTGAAATGATCGCCCGGTCGCGCACGGCAGCTAGCGGTGACGACGGGTATGATGTTTTCAACGCCGTCTGTCGTGATCGTCGGGTGCGCTTTGCCCTTCGGACCAAAATTGGCGGCATAGACAACTGCCTGCGGCCGATAGATTTCGTCGAGCGCGTTGTAATCGCGGCAGCTGATGGTTTCGAGCCGCTTGCCGGCCTTCAACAATTCAACCTTGCTCATCATTCCGTCTGGTCCGGCGACACTTGCTTTTTCGACGACACGCGGTTTGCTCTGGGCATCGGCAATCGACACGCCCGCAATTGTTCCGGCGGCGATTGTCCCGGCGGCGACGAGGGATAGTGCGATTTTATTCATGGTCTGTCTCCTTTCTACCGCTCCATAAAACGCGCCGTCCCGCGCGGATTTCCGCCAAAAAGCTGGCTGACGTTAAATTCATCCACCCTTCATTCAACTGCTAACAAGCGGTGACATTATCGTTGGGCCTGATCGTCGCTCTGAAAACGCGGGAGATTGGTATTGATGTCCCAAACGCCTCGTGCTTCGGAAGCGCGATGAAAATCCGTTCGCTGTTCGCCACCCGATTTTACGACGCGCCGCTCGGCGATGAGGCGTTCATCGCGGAGTTGGAGGAGGCGTGTCGCGATCTGGCGCGGGAGGATCGGGCGGGGCGGGCCTGGTCGAAGGAGCATGGCTATCTGGGCTATACCTCCTACGCCTCGCTCGACGATCTGCCGCAGCGCGATCCGCGGTTCGACGATCTGGTGCGATTGCTCAACAAGCATGTCGCGAAATTCGCCAAGGCGTGCGCGTTCGATCTGGGCGGCAAGAAGCTCAAGATCGACAGTATCTGGGTCAATATTCTGAAACCGGGCGGTGCGCATTCGGGGCATATCCATCCGCACAGCATCGTGTCGGGGACGATCTATATCGCGGTGCCACCGGGATCGGGCGCGCTGCGGCTCGAAGACCCGCGGATGCCGATGATGATGGCCGCGCCACAGCGAACCGATGATGCGGACGAGGATCTTGCCCCCTTCGTCTATGCCGAACCGGCGGTGGGCAGCGTGTTCCTGTGGGAAAGCTGGCTACGGCATGAAGTGACGCCGAACCTCGCCAAGGCGGAGCGGATCAGCATCAGCTTCAATTATCGATAGGGCGGAACGCTCGCAAAGACGCGGCGTGCGATAACCCGGCGGCATGGGCGTGACCGATCGGCGCAATTGCATGTGCGGGCGGTTCGCGGATAGCCTATCGCGATGTTAATCGCGCTCCTGCTCGCCGCCGCCACGACGCCCCCCATCGCGACGGTGCGCGTCACGTTCGACAAGCGGCACGTCAACGGCGTCGAGGCGCAAGGGCTGGCGGACATCGCGAGCGGACGGCGGGTGACGGCGAGCGACCCCGTCCGCGTCGCGTCGATTTCGAAACTGGTTACCGCGATCGGGGTGATGCGGCTGGTCGAACAGGGGAAGCTCGATCTCGATGCCGATGTGTCCGACCTGCTCGGATGGCAACTCCGCAACCCGGCTTTCCCCGATGTGCCGATCACGCTCAGGCTGCTGTTGTCGCACCGGTCGAGCCTGACCGACCGGATCGATTATGTCCTGCCCATGGATGCCGACCTGAAAACGGTGCTGGCCAAGCCCGCGGCATGGGATGCCGATCACGCGCCGGGCAGCTATTGGCGCTACGTCAATTTCAATTTCCCGGTGATCGCCAGCGTGATGGAGCGCGCGACCGGGGAGCGGTTCGACCGGCTGATGCAGCGGCTGGTGCTGGCACCGCTCACGCTTGATGCGTGTTTCAACTGGGCGTCGTGCGCCCCCGCGACGCGCGCGAAAGCGGTCGTGCTGTACCGCGCGGCCAAGGTGGTCAAGGACGATCCGGCGGGGGTCGCGGGGTGCGCGGTGACCCCGGCGAGCGACGGGTCGTGCGATCTCGATACCTGGCGCGCGGGCGCGAACGGCGCGATGTTCTCACCGCAGGGGGGCTTGCGGATTTCGATGCTCGATCTGGCTAAAATCGGGCGGCTGTTGCTGGGACAGGGCAAGGTCGATGGCGTGCGGCTGTTGTCGCCCGCCTCGGTCAGGGCGCTCGAAACCCCGCTCTGGACCTTTGACGGCGGCAATGGCGATACCGGCGACGGATTCGATTGCGCCTATGGCCTGGCGGTTGCCTTTACCGCGACCCCGGCGCCGGGGTGCAAGAACGACCCGTTCGGCGACGCGCGGCGGCGGATCGGGCATCCGGGCGATGCCTATGGGCTGAAATCGGGGCTGTGGATCGATCCGGCACGCGGCACGGGGATCGTCTATTTCGCGACCGATGTCCCCGATGGCGTGCGCGGTAATTCCGCTTATTCGCCCGCCGAAGAAGCGCTGGCGCGACCGTGAAGCGCTGGTTCGCGATAGCGTTGTGGCAGCGCGTCGTCGGCGGATTGCTGCTCGGCCTCGGTTTCGCACTCGTCGCGCCGGGTCAGGTCCATTGGGTTCAGTTCATGGGCGATTTGTTCGTCCGCGCGATCCGGATGCTCGTCGCGCCGATCGTGCTCGTGACGATCGCGGCGGGAATCACGACGCTCGCCGATCCGAAACGGCTGGGGAGTCTCGGCGGGCGGACGATCGGCTTGTTCGCCGCGACAACCGCGCTCGCGGTGTCGGTGGGCATGATCGTCGCGTCCTTGATCCGGCCCGGCATCGGCGCACCGATCGGCACGGCGGCGGCGCATCCGCTCGGCGATCCGGTGACGCCCTATGACCAGCTGATCGGGATCGTCCCCGTCAATATCGTCGAGGCGCTGGCCAAGGGCGACATGCTCGCGCTGATCTTCGTCGCGATCCTGACCGGCGTCGGCACGGTGATCGCGGGCGAAGGCGGCAAGCCCTTCGCCGCGTTGCTCCAGTCGCTGTCGGCGGTGCTGCTGCGAATCGTCGGGCTGGTGATGGAGGCGACGCCGTTCGGCGTCTTCGCGCTGATCGCCAATGCCGTGGCAGCGAACGGCGCGGCGGTGTTCGTCAATGTCGGCTGGCTCGCGCTGGCGGTCGTGCTGGGGTCGGCGATCCAGATCCTCGTGGTCCACGCGCTGCTGTTGAAGCTCGTCGCGCGCGTGCCTGTGCTCAGCTTCTATCGCGGCATCGTCGATGCGCTCGTCGTCGCCTTTTCGACTGCGTCGAGTTCGGCGACGCTACCCGTCGCGATGCGCGTTGCGGATCGCAACCTGGGCGTGGGGCGAAGCATCTATTCGACCGTGCTGCCGCTGGGCGCGAGCATCGGCAAGGACGGGACCGCGATGTATGTCGGGCTGCTCAGCCTGTTCGCATGCCAAGCGTTCGGTGTCACGATGACCCCTGCCATCTATGCGACGGTGCTGTTGACCGGCGCCCTCGCCGCGTTTGGGACCGCGCCGGTGCCGTCGGCCTCGCTATTCATGCTCGCCGCAGTGCTGTCGGCGGTGGGGGTGAGCGCGGAGATGACCGCGCTCGTCGTCGGCTTCGTCCTGCCGTTCGACCGGTTGCTCGACATGACCCGCACGGTGCCGAGCGCGAGCGCGAATCTGGTGGTCGTGACGACGGTCGCGCGATGGGAGGGTGAGTTGGACGACGCTATTCTCGCCGCAAGGCCGGTAGCATGAGGCTGCTCATCCTGCTCGCAATCATGCTGGCAACACCCGCGGTCGCGCAGGACGCGGCGCTGCAGGCTCAGGTCGAGGCGATTTTCGCCGACGCCCCGCCGGGCACGCGGATCGGCATGGTCGTCACCGATGAAGCTGGCCGCGAGATTGTCGCAATCCGGCCCGACGAGCGTTTCGTCCCCGCGTCGAACACCAAGATGTTCACGACCGCCGCCGCCGTTGCGACGCTGTCGGTCGACGGGCCAGATCGGGTCGGCGGGGCGTCGATCAGGATCGAGGGCCGCGACGTCGTGCTGACGGGGCATGGCGATGCACGGCTGTCGAGCATGTCCGGTTGCGTCGTCGATTGCCTCGCCACGCTCGCCGATGCGGTCGCGGCGACGACGCGGCGGGTGCGCGACGTGATCGGCGATGACAGCTGGTTTCCCGATCAGCGCTGGAGCCCGGGGATGAGCTGGAACAACATTCCGACGCGATCGGGCACCGGCATCTCGGCGCTGTCGCTCGACGATAACGAGCTTGTCCTGACGGTGACGAAGGCAGGGGTGTCCGCCCTGCCCTATTATCGAATCGATGACCGCATCACGCGCGTCGCGGGGAGCAAGAACGACATCGGCTATGATCGGATGCCCGGTCAGGACGTGCTGACGCTGACCGGGCGTTATACGGGCGACGAGCCTGCCGTGGTGCGCGTCGGGATCGACGATCCCGCCCATTATGCTGCGTGGCGGCTGCGCGATCTACTCCGGGCGCGCGGCGTGACGGTAACGGGCGACATCCGCACCCGCCACCGCGCGCTGACCGGGGCGGACGATCCGGCGTGGCGTGGGAATGTCCCCGTCGCGCATCCTCCCGAGGCCAAGCCACTAGCCAAACTGACCCCGCCGCCGTTGATCGACGATCTGACAATAACGAACAAGGTCAGCCAGAACCTCCACGCCGAACTGTTGCTGCGTCGCGTCGGGCAATTTGTCGGCAGCGGCTCTATCGCGGACGGTCACGC
>JAPKCG010000274.1 GCA_028823055.1 Sphingomonas bacterium | reverse complement strand
TCACCCAGAGGAACTTTCCAAAGAATCTCGCCTTTATTGAGATCAATCGCGTTCAGCGTTCCCCAAGGCGGTTTGACGGCGGGGTAGCCGTCAGCATCCACGAAACGATTGTATCCCGTGCTGGTGTACGGTGATGCCGGGGCGCTCGGTTCATCCGTTGGGCTTGAATCGATTTCGGATTCGCTCTCGTATAAGTAAGCCAGCAGCCGTTCCATTTGCCTCCCGTTCAGAAAGTCGAAAGCAGGCATGCGACCACTCTCCTGCCGAATCGCAGCCTCCCCCTCCGCCCGCGTCAGTCGTTCACCCAGGTTCAGCAGCGACGGAAATTCGCCCTCCTGGTCGCCCTTCCGATCAACACCGTGACAAAAAAGACAGTGTTGCGCGTAGAGCGCGCGCCCTGCGCTGACGAGGCGGCTGTCGCCGGGCGTGGCGGTTTCGACAATGGTTAGTATCCAGGCCATCTCGCTTGCATTGACATACATAATGCCCGAGTCGGGATCGACCGCGGCGCCCCCCCACTCGCCCCCGCCATCGAAACCCGGATAGATGACCGTACCCTCGCGACTCGGCGGAACAAACTGCCCGTAGGATTTCGAGCGCTTCAACCGCTCCAGCGCAAAAGCGCGAGATGATTCGGAAATATCCGTGAGTCCGTCTTCGGTCAGAAGTTGTCGCGAGAACGCAGGCGGTTTCGTGGGGATCGGTTGCGTGGCCCAAGCCTCTTCCCCCGCCAAGTCGGATTGAGAAAAGGACTTTTCCTCGATGGGGAATACAGGTTCGCCGGTGATGCGGTCAAAGACGAACACATGTCCAGACTTGGTAATTTGCGCGACCGCTTCGATAGTCCGCCCTTCACGTTGAAGCGTCACAAGGTTCGGAGGCGCCGGCAAATCGCGGTCCCACAAATCATGATGAACAATCTGGTAATGCCAGACGCGCTCACCCGTTCTAGCATTGAGAGCCAGGAGGGAATTGCCGAAGAGGTTCATGCCCGGTCGATCACCGCCATAGAAATCGAAAGCCGGCGAGCCAGTCGGCGCGTAAACGATGCCGCGTTCGCTATCAATACTCAAACCCGCCCAAACATTCGCCCCACCCGAATGTTGGTAAGCCTCCTTCGGCCAAGTGTCGTAACCGAACTCTCCCGGCTGCGGTATCGTGTGGAACATCCAAGCAATGGCGCCCGTCCGCACATCGTAAGCGCGGATATGCCCGGGTGCCGATGGCAATCCCTCGGAAACGCGTGTGCCGAGTATCAGAAAATTTTCATATATGATCCCGGGAGTGCCCGATCCCACCGAAAGATTTCCCACATCGCGAATCAAGCCGTCATGAAGATCGACGCGGCCATCCGTACCGAAGTCTTCGTGCAGAAGGCCCGTTTCCGCATCGAGCGCGTACAAGAAAGATCCGGCGGTAAACAGAATGCGCTTCTCCGTCCCGTCGGCCCAATACGTCACGCCGCGATTAACACCAAATCCAGAACGTCCCTTCCCGCCATCGGCAGGATCGAAGACCCACCGCTCCGCGCCGGTCGCCGCATCAAGAGCGAAAACTTTGATTTCGGGCGAGGTGGCGTAAAGAGTGCCGTCGATGACAACCGGATTGCACTGAATCTGTGATCGATTGTTCGGACTTGCGCCGCCGCTGTGATAGGTCCACGCGATTTTAAGGCCGGAAACATTGCTGCGGTCTACCTGATCCAAAGCGGAGTATTGACCGCTGCCCGGTCCGCCCAGATAAGATGGCCAATCCGCATCAGCCCCAGTCGCTCTGAATTGGGCGACAGCGGGTACTACTAAAAACGCGCTGTAGAAAAGAGCGAAGATGAAGTACGAGATGGGCTTCGGTTAAACGTAACGCGACATAAGTCCCCTTCGGATGGCAAATGACTCAGCCCATTTTATGAAGGTAATCGTTATACAGATTCTGAATTCGACCGGCAACCATCCCGTACTACCGACCCAGCGCTTTTACCCAGCGCTCAGAGAGACGAGCTCCGGCGAGACCCGGTTCACCCGGACGCCCAGCCCCCCTTTCGATCCCCTCAAGCATCAGATCGACACTGCCGATCTGAAGGATGCACGTGAATGCATCGTATTTTGGACATCGGGCCTTGCATAGCGTGATGCCTGCAGACATTCTTAAGCCGTCCCGGTATTCACAGCGAGCAATTCGATGAAAACGACAAAAGGCCCCGCGATATTTCTCGCTCAGTTTGCGGCGGACGAGGCTCCATTTAATACGCTGGACAGCATAGCGAAATGGGCCGCCGATCTCGGCTTCAAAGGCGTGCAAATTCCAACCTGGGACGAGCGCCTTATTGACCTGGTTCAGGCTGCTGACAGCCGTGCTTATTGCGATGACCTGCGCGCGACGCTCGATAAACACGGCCTTGAGCCGACCGAGTTGTCCACGCATCTGCAGGGCCAACTCGTTGCGGTGCACCCCGCTTACGATACATTGTTCGATGCCTTTGCCGCACCTGATGTTCGTGGCAATCCGGATGCTCGGCAGCGCTGGGCCGTCGATCAACTGCTGCTGGCTGCGAGGGCATCTGCGAATCTCGGACTTACCGAGCATGCCACGTTTTCCGGCGCACTGGCCTGGCCCTATCTGTATCCATGGCCGCAACGGCCGGCCGGCCTGATTGAAACCGCTTTCGATGAGCTTGCAAATCGCTGGTTACCAATTCTCGATGCCTTCGACGAGGCGGGCGTTAATCTTTGCTACGAAATTCACCCCGGCGAAGATTTGCACGACGGCATCACATTCGAAATGTTTCTTGAGCGGGTTAACAATCATCCGCGCTGCAACATGCTGTATGACCCCAGCCACTACGTGCTGCAAGCACTGGACTATGTTGAGCACATCGACATCTATCACGAGCGCATCAAGATGTTCCACGTCAAGGATGCTGAACTGAATCCGACTGGCCGTCAGGGCGTTTATGGCGGCTACCAGTCGTGGCTTGATCGCGCGGGACGGTTCCGCTCGCTGGGTGACGGCCAGGTCGATTTCAGTGCCATATTCTCGAAGTTCGCACAGTACGATTTTGCTGGCTGGGCCGTTCTCGAATGGGAGTGCTGCTTGAAACACCCCGAAGACGGGGCCCGCGAAGGCGCCAAGTTCATCAACGATCACATTATTCGGGTAACCGAGCGCGCGTTCGACGATTTCGCCGGCACGGATATCGACGCCGGAACAAATAAGGCTCTTCTGGGGCTCACTTAAGGTTTCAATTCATGGTGGACGCAATATCAAAGCGCAGGATTCGACTGGGAATGGTCGGCGGTGGTCAAGGTGCGTTTATCGGTGCCGTGCATCGCATCGCAGCACGTCTCGATGACGAGTACGAACTCTGCGCTGGCGCGTTGTCATCGGATCCGGAGCGGGCATTGGCATCCGCAAAGGAAGTTGGTCTTGCAGCCGACCGGTCTTACTCCAACTACGAGGCGATGGTGGCTGGCGAGTCAGCTCGAGAAGACGGCATTGAAGCGGTGGCGATCGTGACGCCGAATCACACGCATTACGCGATCGCAAAAGCGTTCCTGATGGCTGGTATTCATGTCATTTGCGACAAACCGATGACCGTCACAGTCGAAGAAGCTGAATCCCTGCAAGAGACCGCTCGAAACGCCGAACGGATCCTGGCGGTCACATACAATTACACCGGATACCCGATGGTCCGGCAGGCGCGGGCAATGGTTGAACATGGTGAGCTCGGCGCAATCCGAGTCGTGCAGGTCCAGTACGCTCAAGACTGGCTCAGCGAGGCTATCGAATCAACCGGGCAGAAGCAGGCTGCATGGCGCACCGACCCGACGAAATCAGGCGCGGGCGGCTGCATTGGAGACATCGGCACACATGCCTATCATTTGGCGTGCTTTGTAAGCGGCCTCAAGCTCGAGGCCCTTTGCGCGGATCTCTCGGCGTTCGTCGACGGACGCCGGCTGGACGATAACGCGCACCTGTTGCTGCGATTCACGAGTGGCGCAAAGGGCATGCTATGGGCCAGCCAGGTGGCGGTTGGCAACGAAAACAATCTGCGACTCGGTGTTTACGGAGACAAGGGCGGACTAGCCTGGCGGCAGCAGCAACCTAATGAGCTGACGTTCACACCACTTGGCGAAGCGCCTCGTCTAATTACGCGTGGCAGCCCAGCCGCTGACGACGCGACGCTCAGCGCAACGAGAATTCCGGCGGGTCATCCGGAGGGCTATCTCGAGGCATTTGCCACTATTTACCGCGAAGTTGCCGCTGCCATTCATGCGGCCCGTGATGGGCAGACTGCAGGCAGCAACATCATGTTCCCGAGAGGGGCTGATGGCGCAGCCGGTGTCGCGTTCGTGGATGCAGCCGTTCGTTCCAGTGCGGCTGGCTGTACCTGGGTCGAGCTTTAGCGGCTCGCCGGCCGAATCAACGAGGATGACGAAATTGGCAGATAACTCAACGCTTCTCACCCGGCGTGCGGCGATCAAGAATGCGGTCGCCCTAGTAGGCGGCGTGCTCACCGCGACGCAGCTGAGCCTGCTGAACGAAGCGGTCGCCGCTAACGTCGAAGACGCACCGCCACGCTTCCTGAACCGGGAACAATATTCAATGCTGAGTCGCGTTGCCGACCTGATCATTCCGGAAACCGATACGGCTGGAGCACTCGGTACGGGTGTTCCTCGCTTCATCGATATGATGCTGGCGGACTGGGCATCACCGCAGCGACAGGAACGTTATATTGCCGGCCTCGATCACATTGACAAGCGTGCACGCGATTC
>JAPKCG010000273.1 GCA_028823055.1 Sphingomonas bacterium | reverse complement strand
TACTCTCCACGCCCGGCTGCGCGGCGAGTATTCGGTCGACGAGCGTCGTGCCCGTTCGCGGCATGCCGATGATCAGTATCGGCGCATCGGTCGGGGCATCGCTTACCGGCACGTGCGTCACATCGGACCAGGATCGTTCGACCGCATCGAAGACCGCCGCATCGCGCGAAAAGTCGTAGGAAAGCTGCGCTCGGTGCGCCGCGTTGATCGTGATGAGACGCTCAAGTGCCTCGTCGGCAAGCCCGACATCCTCCAATTCCTTGGCCAAGGCATAGCCGGTCAGCAACGATGCGCTGCCACCCACCGCCCGGTCATGCACGGTCCTGAGTCGCCCGATATGGTTGTGCGCCGGGGTTTGCTTCTGCAATCCGGCCAGTAAATGATGCGCGCGCGCGTTGTTCGGGGACCGCGCGATGATCACTTCCAGTTCGGCCTCGGCCTCGATGACACGGCCCAGAAAACTGAGCGTTACCGCATAGTTGTAGCGGAACTGGTCGTTGTCTGGCGCTTGACCGACCGCAAAGACGAAATGCGGCAGCGCTGCATGATGGTTGCCGAGCCGCGCGTAGACGCACCCCATCGTATCGCGGGCGAGCGTGTCATCAGGGGGCGCGGTTTCGGCGGCGCGCAGCACCGCCACCGCATCGCCGTCACGGCGTACCAGCGAATAAAGCCGGGCCAGCTGAGCCCGATATTCACCACATGGTGCACAGCGGATCGCCTGCTCCATCGCGGCGATCGCATCCCTGATCCGCCCTGCCTCCGCCTCGGCGACTCCGCGCAAAAAATAGCCTTCTGCTTGCTCATTGTCGGCCGCGATCAACGCATCGGCCAATCGGCGCACTGCCGCAAAGTCACCGGTGCCGAGTGCGGCATGGCCCGCATCGCTGATGGCGGGTCTCATGTCGCCACCGCTCGGCTCGGCCACGATGCGACCACTATTGCGACAGCGTCCCGACCGCGATCGCGGTCGCGGAGGCGCGATTTTCGACGCCCATTTTCTCGAATATCTGTTCCAGGTGTTTGTTCACGGTCCGTGGACTGATTTGTAATATCTCGCTGATCTCGCGGTTCTGTTTGCCGCGGCTGATCCAGATGAGGACCTGCGCTTCGCGCGAGGTCAGGCTGTGGCGTTCCGCCAATAATCGCTCATCGTCGCCCTCGCGCGTTTCGGTTAGCCTGAACAACCTTTGACCATCGCTGCCGCACCGCAGCAACGTAAATTCGACGATGCTGTCACCTATTTCCAGCGACGCCTGCGCGCCCGGTGCCACGTCGTCCCCGCGGAGCCGTTGGACCGTCGCCGCCAATAGTGGCGGCAGCCGCCCCCCCTGCAGCCGCCAGTCCGGGAAGAGTTGTTCGATAATCGTTGCCGCAAGCGGCGTCGACCAACCGATCGTACCATCGCGGTCGATCGCGAACGACGGACGACCCGCCGTGTCGAGTGCGAGCTGACTCCCGCGCGCGATCCGGGCGTTGCCCAGATGCACCGATACGCGGGCGAGCAATTCATCGACGACGATCGGTTTGTGGACGTAATCCACCCCACCTGCCTCCAGTCCGCGAACGACGTGCTCGCTCTCGGTCAGTCCAGTCATGAAGATCACCGGTACGTGCCGAAAACGCCCATCGGCCTTGATCCGCTCGGTCGTCTTGAAGCCGTCGATGCCCGGCATCACAGCGTCCATCAGGATCAGATCGGGCGTCACATGATCGAGTAATTCGAGCGCGGCAGGCCCGTCGACCGCGATCAGCACGGTCATCCCGGCCTGTTCGAGCGTCGTGGTCAGAAATCGCAACGACACCGGCGTATCGTCGACGACGAGGATCGTGGCGACGCTGCTGCCCAACACGTTATCCGACATCGTCGATCCTTCGGGCAAGAGCGCGCAGGTCGAATTCCTCAAGCAATCGACGCATCCCTGCAACGGTCGCGGCACTGCCGGGTACATTGACTTCCAGATCGCTGAGCGATCTCGCAATCGCACTGACATGCCCAACCTGTAGATGGCGGCGCATGTCGGCAAGATAAGGCTGCGCGGTGGCGTCCAGCCTTGCGGCGGGCGGCGCGATTGCCGACAGCGCGTCTTGCGTCATTCCCGCGATCCACCGCAGTTCGAGCTGGCGGCCGATCACGTCGAGCAGCGCGTCAAGTTCGACCGGTTTGGTCAGGAACGCATCATGATCGCTCGCACCGTCGCCGCCGACGCGAAATTCATGTGCGTTTGCTGACACCATCACGATCTTCAACGCCCTGCCGTAAGAGGCTCGCAGCATCCTTGCCACGTCCCATCCGTCGCAGTCTGGCATCTGAATGTCGAGGAGAACGAGGTCGGGTTGCGTGCGTGCGGCAAGGGCCAGCCCCGCTTCGCCGTCCGACGCGACCGCAACGTCAAAATGCAGCGGTCGGAGCAACCGCTGCACGACGGTCAACTGCGACTGATTGTCGTCGATCATCAGTATTTTCCTGGGCACCCCATCGTAACCGATCACCCGATCATGTGTCGGGGCGCCGGCGGGTGGCTCCATCGGTTCGGGCAAGAGCATGTGCAGCCGGAAACTGCTTCCCTTGCCGACCTCGCTCGACACGGTGATTTCACCGCCCAGTATCCGCGCGAGAACGCGCGTGATCGCCAGGCCGAGACCGATACCGGGCTGCGTCGCCGCATCGGGGGACGCGCCGCGTTCGAACGGTTCGAAAATCCGGTCGAGATCCTCCGGTGCAATGCCGATGCCGGTGTCGGTGACATCGATAACCGCGGTCTGGCTGCGATAGCGGACCGTCATGGTCGCGCCCCCGGCCTGGGTATATTTGATCGCGTTGGACAGCAGATTGATCAGGATTTGCCGCAACCGCTTTTCATCGGCGCGCACGAAGCGGGGTAGCCGGCCGTCGACCACGTAATCGAGCGTCAAATTCTTGGTCGCCGCCTGCATCTGAAACATCTCGACGACCTGATCGAGCAAGGCAGGCAGGCGCACGATGTCGCGCCGTAGTTCGAGCACCCCGCTTTCGATGCGCGAGATATCGAGCAGCCCCTCGACGAGGTTGGTCAGATGCTCGGCCGATCGCCGGATGACCCCGCCAGCTTCGCTGGGCGGAATCGTATCTTCGCGCTCCAGCAACTGGGCATAGCCATAGATCGCGTTGAGCGGTGACCGGATTTCATGGCTGACCGCGACGAGATAGCGCGTTTTGGCGGCGTTGGCGGCCTCGGCAATCTCTTTTGCCTGTTCCAATTTATCGTGGGTCTGCCGGTGCGCCGTGACCTCCTGCCCCAACCGCCGCGTGTGAGCCGTGTCAGCCGCTGCTATCGTCCGACGTGTCAGGATCAGGATGATGGCCGCGGTGACGGCGACGCTCGCTGCAACAATCAGTCCTATCAGAATGATCTGTCGCATCGCGTCCGACACCTCAACCCCGCCGACGATGATTGCGCGCGATCGCAGCAATAATAGTGCGCAAATGACGCATTGCAGCGCCGCTTGGCCGAGTGACATGCAACATGGACATCGATATATGTGTTATTACTGGATTGCGCAAACGTAATATTGGCGGCACAGTGTCGCCTTGATTTCCGGTATTCGGTCGTGAACGGCAGGGGGATTTATGGCGAAGTGGATGTCGACGGCGCGGGTGGCGGTGGCCGCCATCACCCTGATTCTGACCGCGTCATGCGGCAGTAGCGAACAGAAAAATGCTGCAAAGCGGCATGATTTCAACATCGGCTGGTCGATCTACGCCGGCTGGATGCCGTGGCCTTATGCGCAAAAAGCCGGGATCGTGAAGAAATGGGCGGACAAATACGGCGTCACGATCAACCTCGTTCAGGTCAACGACTATGTCGAATCGGTCAACCAGTTCAACGCGGGCAAGCTCGACGGCGTGACCGTGACCAACATGGACGCGCTGACCATCCCTGCGGCAGGCGGCAAGGATACCAGCGCGATCATCCTCGGCGATTATTCGGACGGTAACGACGGTATCGTGCTGAAGAATGCGTCCTCGCTGGCGGATATCAAGGGCCGCACCGTTTATCTGGTCGAATTGTCAGTGTCGCATTACCTGCTCGCGCGCGGTCTTTCGACGGTCGGGCTAACGATGGCCGATGTGAAGACCGTCAACACGTCCGACGCCGATATCGTCGGGGCCTTCGCCAATCCCAGCGTCACCGCCGCAGTGACCTGGAATCCGCAGCTTACCGAACTGGCGACGATGCCAAAGGCGACACTGGCATTCAGTTCGCATCAACTCCCCGCCGAAATTCTCGACCTGCTCGCGGTCGATACCGCAACGCTCAAGGCCAATCCCAATCTGGGCAAGGCGCTGGCGGGGATCTGGTACGAGACGATCGGGCTGATGCAGCAACAAAATGCCGCCGGTGCCGCGGCGCGCGCCGACATGGCGAAGATGGCGGGATCGACGCCCGAGGCGTTCGAAGCACAATTGCGTACCACCCATCTTTACGCGACGCCGAAGGACGCGGTCGCCGCGATCACGTCACCGACGTTGGCCAATACGATGGTGAAGGTCCGCGATTTCAGCTTTTCCAAGGGGTTGTTCGGCACGGGCGCGACCTCTCCCGATGCGATCGGCATCGCGATGCCCGGCAAGACGCTGGGCGATCCCGCCAATGTGAAGCTACGCTTCGATCCGAGCTTCATGGAACAGGCCGCGGCGGGCAAGCTTTAAGGGGTCGTCACGATGCGGTGGGTAAATATCAGGCCAAATCGACGCAGCAGCATCTTGCTCGGCGCGCTGCCGCTGCTGCTGGTCTTCG
>JAPKCG010000015.1 GCA_028823055.1 Sphingomonas bacterium | reverse complement strand
TACGGGCAGCGGCAGTAGCGGCGACGGTCCGGGCGGGGGCGGTGATGGCGGCGAAGGATTCGAACTGACCAGCCGCAATATTCGCGATGCCGATTTTCCGCGCGGGATGCCCGACGATGGCCACGCTTATCGCGTGCGGACCAAAATCACCGTGGGAACAAGCGGGCGCGTCACGGGCTGCGCGATCATCGCCGCGAGCGCGAGCGCGGCGTTGAATAGCGCGATTTGCGATGTGCTGCGCCGCCGTTTGCGCTTCCGCCCCTCGATCGACGCGCGCGGGCGTCCGTTCGTGGATTACGCGATCTGGGAACATATCTGGACCAGCGGCAGCTACGATCCCGACTATTGATGACCTTTATTGAAGGGGACGTCCGGATGACCGCAACCGCCGTTGCCCTTTCGTTCCTATAACGTCATGGTCGTGCCGATGTCGACGCTTCCCCATCCCGCGCTCCATGCGAGCCATGCCGGCATCTGGGTCGCGACGATGGAGGGCACGCGCTCGGTCAGCCGGGGGGAGGCGATCCGCATCGCCGCAGACACGCCCGTCATCATGATGAACGCGCCGCTGGTCGGACAGCGGCTCGGCTATGCCGATCTGTCGGGGCTCGACGTGCTCGAACTCTTTGCGTTTCTCCACCCGGCGCGGTTCGCGGTGCCGACGCCAAAGGGCCTGGCGCGTGCGGTCGATCTGTCGCCGCCGGAGAGCGACGCCGATATCGCCGCGTTTCTGCTCGAAGCCGCCGCCGCGCTGCTTGCGGTGCCCGAGGGCGACTGGCCCGAGCGGGAGGGCGCATGGACCGCCGCGCAATCGCTGATGCGGCTGCGCTGGCCCTGGGCGCCCGCGCTCGCGGATCGACTCGCCAAGCCCGACACCAACGAACGCTGGCTCTTCACGCGCCTGCCCGAATGGGAGGAGGCCCCGCCCCGCCCCGCCCCGCGCACGCTGACGATCGATCCCAGGGAGGCGGAGGCGCGGCTGATCGCACTGACCGGTCGCGGCGCGGAGGAACGCCACGGTCAGCGCGCCTATGCCGCCGCCGCAACGGGCGCGTTCGAACCGCGCAGCACGCGCGACGCGCCCAATCTGGTGCTCGCGGAGGCGGGGACCGGGATCGGCAAGACGCTGGGGTATCTCGCGCCCGCCTCGCTCTGGTCCGAACAGGCAGGCGGCGCGGTATGGATTTCGACCTATACCAAGGCGCTGCAACGTCAGTTGGCGCAGGAAACGACGCGGCTGTTCCCCGATGCGGCGACGCGCAAGGAAAAGGTCGTGACGCGCAAGGGCCGCGAAAATTACCTCTGCCTGCTCAATCTGGAGGATGCGTTGCAGGGCGGGTTCGCGGGCCGCGCCGCGATCCTCGCGCACCTCGTCGCACGCTGGGCGGCCTATAGCGCGGATGGCGACATGGTCGGCGGCGACCTGCCCGGCTGGCTGCCGACATTGTTCCGCCGCAACGGCCCCGCCGCGCTGACCGACCGGCGCGGCGAGTGCGTCTATGCGGGCTGCCCGCACTATCGCAAATGTTTCATCGAACGCGCCGCGCGAGCCTCGGCGGAGGCGGACATCGTCATCGCCAACCACGCGCTCGTCATGGTCAACGCCGCACGGGGTCGCGAAGTCGCGACGCGCCCGACGCGCTATGTCTTCGACGAGGGGCATCATCTGTTCGACGCCGCCGATTCGATGTTCGCCACCGCGCTGACGGGGCAGGAGACGATCGAGCTCAGACGCTGGATTCTCGGCCCCGAAGCGGGTGGGCGGGGTCGGCGGCGCGGGCTGGCGGCGCGATTATTGGATGTCGCGAGCTATGACGAGGCCGGGGGCCGCGCGATTCAGGAGGCGGTTGACGCCGCGCGCTCGCTGGCGAGCGATGGCTGGCTGCAAAGATTGGCGGAAGGGCAGCCCTTCGGCCCGATCGAAACCTTGCTCGCGGCGGTGCGCGGGCTCACTTACGCGCGGGCCGAGCAGCCGGGGGATGCGGGGTACGGCCTCGAAACCGAGCTCGCCGAACCGACCCCCGAACTGATCGAGGCCGCCGCCCCCGCCGCCGCCGCGCTCGATGCGCTCGTCCGTCCGCTGGTGACATTGGGTCGGCGGCTCGAAGCGGTGCTGGCCGAAGCGCCCGACTGGCTCGACGGCGCGGCGCGGGCACGGGTCGAGGGTGCGATCGCCTCGGTCGGGTGGCGCGCGGAGACGGTGGCGGCGTGGCTGTCGCTGCTCGCACGAATTGGCGGGCCGGCGACCGCCGATTTCGTCGACTGGCTGGCGGTCGATCGCATCGAGGGGCGCGAATATGACATCGGCCTCCATCGCCACTGGCTCGATCCCACCCGCCCCTTTGCCGAGATCGTGCTGAAACCCGCGCATGGCGCGCTCGTCACCTCGGCGACACTGACCGCGGGCGGCGATTGGGAAACGGCGGAGGCGCGCGTCGGCGCGCTGCATCTGACGCGGGCGGCGACGCGGTTCGAGGCGGCGAGCCCGTTCGATTATCCCGCGCATGCCGAAGTGTTGATCGTCACCGACGTGAAACGCGGCGACGTCGCCAGCCTGGCCAACGCCTATGCCCGGCTGATCGTCGCGGCAGGCGGCGGGACGCTCGGCCTGTTCACCGCGATCCGGCGATTGCGCGGGGTGCATGGACGGATCGCCGACCGGCTGGCGCGCGAGGGCCTGCCGCTCCACGCGCAGCATGTCGATCCGATCGATACGGGGACGCTGGTCGACATTTTCCGCGACGACCCCGCCGCCTCGTTGCTCGGCACCGATGCGTTGCGCGATGGCGTCGACGTACCGGGGCGCTCGCTCCGCCTCGTCGTGATGGAGGGTGTGCCCTGGCCGAAACCGACCGTTCTCCACGCCGCACGGCGGCTCGCGGGCGGCGGCGCGGCCTATGACGATCGGCTGATTCGCGCGCGACTGGCGCAGGCGTTCGGGCGGCTGATCCGCCGCGCCGACGATCGCGGCGCGTTCGTGATGCTGTCCGCCGCCATGCCCTCACGCTTGCTCACCGCCTTCCCCCCCGGCGTCGCGATTACCCGTGTGACGCTCGACGAAGCCGTCGCGCGCGTCGCCTCGCGGCTTTCATTGCGCGCGCCGATCGGGCAAGAGGCCCCCATCGACGCCTGACCCCGATGCCTGACCCCGATGCCTGACGGAGACCGCCACTCGTGAAGACGCTGACGCTATTGCGCCATGCCAAGTCCGGCTGGAACGACCCGGTGACGCGCGATTTCGATCGCCCGCTCAACCCTAAGGGTCGCCGTGCCGCGACGCTGGTCGGCAAGCATCTGCGCGACCTGGGTGTCGCCTTCGACCATGTCGTCGCCTCGCCAGCGGTCCGCGTCGGCGAGACCATCGATTCGGTCGTCGCCAGTTATGGCCGCACCCCGCCGCCCGCGCTCGATCGGCGGATATACCTCGCCTCGTCGGCGACGCTGCTCGATGTCGTCCGCGAATTGCCGGCCGAGGCGGATCGCGTGCTGATGGTCGGGCATAATCCGGGACTGGAGGATCTGGTACTGATGCTGGTCCCCGCCGATACCGGGCCGTTGCGCGATGCGGCGGAGGAGAAATATCCGACCGCGACGATCGCCGAAATGGCGTTCGACATCGACGATTGGGCGGCGGCGGCAGCCAATGGCGCGCGCCTGACCCGGTTCATTCGCCCGCGCGACCTCGATCCGACCCTTGGCCCAGATGGCGATTGAACGATAGCGACTAACCGCGCTCCATCTTCGCCTTGAGATCGGCAAAGGGGGATTTCGGCCTGGCCTCTTCCTCGGTCAGCACGCCCGCCTTCTTCAGCGCCGCCGCCGCATTCGGGCCGCGCGGGAAGGGATCAAGCGCCAGTGCCATCGTTGTCGCCGCGACCTCGCCCAGATCGATCGACGACCCCGCGATCTCGACGGTATCGAGCGCGTCTTCGCCAAGCTCGATCTCGTCAACCGCCGCACTGCCGGGGGAAACGAACAGCAACGCGACGGGCTCGTCGATCGACACCGCAATCGGATCGTCGGTGATCGAACAGGCCTGGACCAGCGCGGCGGTGACGCGCCCCTCGACATGAATGCCCGCCGCCTCCCGCCGCACACCGAGCGTCGCGGTCAGCCCTTCGATGTCGACAACCCCGAATCGCGCCGCCAGCGCCGCGCGTTCGTCGGCAGTGGCGGCAATGGTGATCTGGCGCTCCCCCTCCCCGATCGTATCGATCCGTTCGGCGCGCGAAAATTCGGTCATGGCAGCGACCCCCGCTCGACCTCCGCAAGCGGCGTCCCGCCGAGCGCTTCATGAAAGCGCGTCAAGGCGTCGGCGACATGCGTGATCGCGGAAAGCGGCGGTTCGCCCGCGCGATACAGGTTGCGCGCGAGTGCCGGTTTGAGGTCGCCCACCGCCAGCCCTTCGCGATACGCGCCGATACGGCCGCCGAGCATACTCATCATCTTGCCGATATGCTTGCCGACGACGATGTCGCCGATCCCCATCTGGCGCAATTGCCCGTCCATATCGTCGACAAAGCGTTCGGTGAGCTGCGCACCGAGCGGCGCGGCGGCCTCCCCATCGGCCTCAAGGCGGATGAGGACGAGGCTCAAGACCGCGGCGATCATGTCGAACCGACCATCGACGCTGTCGGGCACCGCGCCGTCGAGATACCAATGTTCCTGGCGTCCGCGCTGCACCACCGCAGTCCATAGCGGCAGCGCCTCGTCGCGCTTTTCGCCCAATAATCTACCCAGCCACCCCACGCCGATTCCCTCTTCTTCCCGTCTCGCGGCTTGCCCGCCGGATCGTCCTCGCATATCGAGGCGAACGGCGGGCGATGCAATCGATCGGTTGTCCGCGCCGCCCGGAGAATGTGATGAGCGTAACTTTCGTCCCCCGTGCGCATGCCGCGACAATTCGCGCGCGTGCCGCGATTTTGGGACTGGCCGCCCTGGGCCTTGCCGCGAGCGCCTGTGCGCCGCTGCGGTCGCATCAGGGTTATATCATCGATGCCGATCTGGTGAATGCGATCCAGCCGGGCGTCGACACGCGCAGTTCGGTGGCGCAGACGCTGGGCCACCCCACGATCGCGAGCCAGTTCGGCGCGAAGGACTGGTATTATGTCGCGCGCGACAGCCGGAACCTCAATTTCCAGCGGCCCAAGGTCCGTGACCAGATCACGCTGAAGATCAGTTTCGACGAAGCAGGCAACGTCACCACGATCAGTCGTGGCGGCGTCCAGCAAGTCGCCAATGTCGACTTGTACGGCAAGACGACGCCGACGATGGGCAAGAAACGCGGCTTTTTCGAGGATCTGTTCGGCAATATCGGCACCGTCGGCGCGGCAGGTGGCGGTGGTGCCGCCGGGAATGATCGCACCCAGCCCTGATCCAGCACCCCTGACTTAACGCATTATTCTTCGTCGCCAATTGCGTCTTGATTAGTCGGTGAAATAGATGAACGCTCCGACCCGGTAAATGCCGGGGGGCGAATCATTGCTGGATCAAACGATCTGGGTCGTCGATGTTGTCGCGCGCGAGACAATGCTGTTCGCGGCGACCGGGCTATTGATCGGGGGCCTCGACGACATTCTCGTCGATCTGCTTTATCTTCGCCAGCGCCTGTTTCGGAACAGCATCGACCGCCGCCGCCTGTCGGATATCGCACCATCGCCAACGCCTGGCAGACTGGCGATATTCGTTCCCGCCTGGGAAGAATCGCGTGTCATCGCCACGATGCTGCGTGCCGCGTTGCGCCGGTTCGGCCACGGCGATTACCGCATCTATGTCGGGCTTTACCCGAACGACCTCCCGACGATCGACGCGGTGACGGCGGTGGCCGAGCATGACCCCCGAATCCGCATGGTGATCGGGTCCCGCGACGGCCCGACGACGAAGGCGGACAATCTCAACCGGCTCTGGACCGCCGCGCTCGCCGACGAAGCGCGCGACGGGCGACGGTTCAAGGGGATCGTGCTTCACGACGCCGAAGACCTCGTCCATCCCCGCGAATTGACGTTGTTCGATATGCTGATCGATTCGCATGAGGTCGTCCAGCTGCCCGTATTACCCCTGATCCGCGCGGGATCGCGGCTGGTGTCCGGCCATTACGCGGACGAATTCGCAGAACAGCACAGCGTGCAATTGCCGATCAGGACCGCGCTCGGCGCGGGGATGCCGCTCGCCGGAACGGGCTGCGCGATCGCGCGCGACATGCTCGCGGCGATTGCCGAGGAGCGTGGCGGCCTGCCCTTCGATGCGTCAAGCCTGACGGAGGATTACGAATTGGGGCTTACGATCGGTGATCGTGGCGGGCGCGGTGTCTTCGCGCGGGTGACCGATCCGGCGACGGGCGACCTGATCGCGGTGCGCGCCTATTTCCCGGCGACCCTGACCGCCGCGACCCGGCAAAAGGCGCGCTGGATGCTCGGCATCGCGCTGGCCGGATGGGACCGGACGGGATGGCGCGCGGGCGGTGAATGGCGCGACCATTGGATGCGGATGCGTGACCGCCGCGCCCCGATTGCGGTCGTCGTCCTTGCGGTCGCCTATGGCGCGATCCTCGCCTGGGGGCTGCGTGGCGCGCTTCACCTCCTCAGCGGGCAACCGCTGCCCGACGATCGGCTGGCGACATGGCTGGGCATGGCGACGTTCGCGCTGCTCCTGTGGCGGCTGTCGATCCGCTGCGCCTGTACCGCGCGCTGTTACGGGCGGCGCGAGGCGATGTGGGCGATCCCGCGCTTCTTTGTCGGCAACGTCATCGCGCTGATCGCCGCACCGCGCGCGACCTGGCGCTATCTGGCGATGCTGCGGGGAGCGACACCGCAATGGGACAAGACGATTCACGACTTTCCTGACGAGATCGCCACCGACGATTCCTGCATCGCATGAGCGACGGGCGCCCCATTCGCTTTCTCGTCGTGACGATCTGTGGCTGGATCGGACTGCGCGCCGTCGCGCTCTGGCCAAGCGCCGCGACGGTCGAGGACGCTTGGCGTGAAATCGCGATGCCCGCCGCCGCCGGAGCAACCGCGCCCGCCACGTCCACGATCGCCATCACCGACGCGCGAGCGATCATCGCGAACCGGCCGGCGCCCTACCCTGTCAGGACGCCGCCGACATCTGATCGGTCCGCACGGCGGATAACAAGCGTATCGCCGCCCGTGCTTCCGATGTTCACAACGCAGGCACATCCGGCGGACCCGACATCAACCCCTGCTATTCCCCCACCCTACCTTCTGCCGCCCGTCGCGTCGCGCGAATCGCGCTGGGCGCTCAGCGTCTGGGCCATCGGTCGCGGTGGATCGCAGGTGCCGCTGCTCGGCGGACAACTGGGTGGATCGCAAGCGGGGGCGCGACTGACCTACGCGATCCTGCCGGCGCATCGCATCGCGCTCGCCGCGCGGATCGCGACCCCGATCGAGGGCAACGGACGCGAAGCGGCGATCGGCATCGACTGGCAGCCGGTTCGCGCGCCCGGCCATCTGCCCATCCATCTTATCGTCGAACAGCGCATTGGCCTGGACGGCGGACGCGGCGGTCCGGCCGCGCTCGTCGTCGGCGGCATCGGTCCGCGTCCGGTGCGGCACGGCATCACGGTCGAGGGCTATGCCCAGACAGGCGTCATCGCGCGCGATGGGGGCGTGGCTTTCGCCGACGGAGCATTGCGCCTGACGCACGACATCACGCGGCGCGATGCAGTCCGGCTCGATATCGGCGTTGGCAGCTGGGGCGGGGCGCAGCCCGGCGCGGCGCGACTCGACATCGGGCCGACGATGGCGCTGACCCTGCCCGTCGGCGGCCACCCGATCCGGCTGACGTTCGACTGCGGTATTATGTATCAGATGCACCAACGTAGCGACAGACGTAACCGCGTCAATACGCTAATGCCATCATATGCAGGACGGATACGATCAGACGCTAAGCGGCTTGCTACGTAAGCGGGCGGAACTGGCGGGCGAGGTGCAAGGCGCTCGGGATCGTTGGGAGGCGCTGAGCGTGTCTCTCGCCACGATCGACAGCGCGATTCGAGTGTTCAACCCCAACATCGCCGACGAGATGCTACCAGCCGCCAAACCGGCCCCACCGTTCACCGGGGGCACGACACAGCTACAGCGGTTTCTGCTCGACCATCTGCGCACCAGCGGGGCTCCTATCCGTACGCTCGACGCCGCGACGCTGGTCATGCACGATCGCCAGATCGACCCGCGCGACCGGGTGGCGTCGAACCTTATCAAGAAGCGCGTTGGGGATGCCTTCTCACGCATGCGCGCGGCGGGGCATGTGACAGGGGCTAAGTACGGGAGCGGGAGCGAGCTGGAGTGGCGGCTGGCTGCGCAGATATAAAAACTTAATTGAACCTTTGCGTTTGCCATGCAATGTAACCCTATACCCGCTGATAGCGTGCTGTCAGCTCAGAAGCCGCGAAGCGCAAGCGACGCGGCTTCTGTCGTTTCAGGGGAATGCAATGCGCGTGAGCGTTTATGTCGATGGGTTTAACCTGTATTATCGGTCGCTAAAGCGCACGCCGTACAAATGGCTAAACCTGTTAGAGCTATCAAAGAGCTTGCTTGAGCCAGACGACGATATAATCAATATTAATTACTTTACCGCTCGAATTAGCCCTCGTGCGGGTAATATTGATGCCCCGCGCCATCAGCAAGTCTATTTGAATGCTCTAAATACTCTTCCAAATATTGCAATCCATTACGGTAGATTTTTACCTAAAGACAAATGGAGGCCAATATCACACCCTGTTTGGGAGCCAAAGGTTATGGTTCAAATCAGTGACACTGAGGAGAAGGGTTCCGACGTTAATTTGGCAGTTCACATGGTTCGCGACGCGCTGCAAAATAAATACGATGTAGCGCTTCTTTTTTCACAAGACACTGATCTATGCGAACCAATGGCGATGGTTAGAGAAAGCGGGAAAGCCTTGGGGCTTGTGTGCTTAGACGGCAGGGAGCCAAATAAAAGGCTAGCAAGACATGCTTCGTTTATCAGACATGTGACAAATTCTCGGTTGGCATCAGCTCAATTTCCGAAATCTATTACCGATTCCAAGGGGCGCGAAATCACAAGGCCGGATGATTGGGTATGATGCCTGACATATAAAGATATCTTTATATGTATATGTTGCGGCGATGTTTTGTTGCAACACCTAACGGTTTGTTCACCAGCATCGCGACTGTGAGCGAAAAAAGGATTCGACAGCGAGAAGAATCATCGCAATTACAGTTGCGAGGTTCGTCACCCACTTTTTCAGCAGGGTTTTCCTTAAGCGCCGTAAGCAGGGTGCAATAGGGCGCCCGAACCGGGAAGCAGTCCCGGTTCAAGCTGGAAAGGAGGTGATTTAGATGGCGCGTATCGCGTGCTTCTTGCCGAAAGCGGTGTCTGTTACAGACTACTTTCGCTTTCGTTTCGGACGCATTGAGTATGTACGTACTCACTGCCGTTCGTATCCGACCCGTTAAAGGTTAGGGCCTAGGGTGGCGGACCTCACTCTTAAACTCCCCCACGAATCAGATTGCAAGTGGCAATTTTGCCACTGAGGTAGTCAAGACGCTCGCTGCCAGTACCCCGCCCACTTGCGCGATACCGGCGATACCATCGCAGCCCGCGTAACCATCGCAGCTTGCGTACCGTTCGGCTCGCGACGGTTATCCTCCCGCCATGCCATTTCACCTGCGTAGGCGTTCAGATACGGACCGGCCACGTGATGATGAACGCCAATTTCCGAACGGCGTAGGCGGCTGAAAAAGCTTTCCGCTTGATTGGTGCAAGCGCCGTTAAGCGCATACGCCTCGCTATGATTGATGCGGAACGTCTCGTAGCGGGCGTGGAGCGCATCCCAGTGCGAAGCCTCGTCAGCATGAACGACCGTGCCGGGTTCGACCACAGCGGCAACGTGAGCGACGCCAGCGGCTTCACCCTTGCCGACGAACGTCAGCATGTCACCGCCGCGCTGGCGGATCACGACGACTGACTGCCGCTTGCCGTTCTGTGCGAGACGGGTGCGACGATCGGCGCGCTCCGACTTGCGGTTAGCGGGCTTCACGTAACCGCCAAAATAAGCGCCATCGACCTCGACAGTGCCGCTTAGGCGGGTCGCAGCATCTTCTGCCGCCATGGCCTCACGCAGCTTGTGCGAGAGAACGAAAGCCGTTTTGTATTGCACGTCCAGGTCGCGGCTGACTTGCAGCGCCGACACGCCCTTAGCGCCGTTCACGAAGATGACGATCGCGGCGAGTAGATCGGTATAGGACAGCTTGCGGCTGGCGAAGATCGTGCCGCTCGTCACCGAAAACTGATGATAGCAAGCGACGCACTTGAAGCGCTTACGGCTCGTGATGTTGTATGTGTCGGGGCAACCGCACTTAGGGCACACAGCCTCGCCTTCCGTCTCAGGCCAACGCATCTGACGGAACGCCTCGTATGCGGCATCCTCACCCATCTTGAAAACCGCCTTCAAGCTAAGGGTGCGGGCTGCTGCGGAGAGGAGGAAGTGTTGTGCCATGTCATCGTTTCCAGTGCTTATGCACCGTATATAATGGCATCTGCGTATCGTTGTCAATGGTGTTTGCATCGCGTATGATGGCATAACGCATCATGGGAGCGACGGCATGAAAACTGACAAGGATTGGGAACACGAGGCTAAGGGCTTGCTCAAGGGCGAGCTAAAGCGCCGTGGCGTGACCTATGCGCAGCTTGCCGGGAAGCTGGCGGACATTGGCGTCATGGACTCAGAACCGAATATCAGGAACAAACTCGCTCGTGGGAAATTCACAGCGGTGTTCTTGATCCAATGTTTAGAGGCTATCGGCTCGTCATCTTTGCGCTTATCGGATGGCTAAGCCTAGCCGCCCAAAGCCCAACCGCACCACGCAAGATAGGCAACACCCAAACCGATAGCGGCGCTCGTATGAGCGCTAAGAATAAACAGCCCCCGCCTGCCGCTACTGGCATCCCAAGCTCTAACGACACCCAAAGCTCCGATCCCGGCTGCCCCGATCGCAAAGATCGCCGCGAAAGCGATCTTTGCGCTCAGTGGAAGGCGGCGGACGCTGCCAGTAATCAGGTTTCCATCGGATGGCTTGGTTTGCTGTTGGGCTCCGTCACTATGGGTGCCGCTATAGCTGCGGCTTTGTATGCTCGCGATGCTGCGAAAGAAACCAAGCGGAGCGCTGATGCCGCTGTTTCCACCATTGAAAATAGCCGGGCTTGGGTGACGTTCTACGACATAGAAACGATGCAGGGGAATGACCGAACCCTTGGGCCTTTTCTGGGGTTGACAGTTCGATTTCTCAATACTGGAGCATCCCCTGCTATTAATGCCGATATTAACTTGGGATACGAGTTTGTTCCAACGGATGACCCAGCGCCATTTATCGAAATTGGTGATGATAAATCCGGTAACGGCGGAGTTATTGGCCCCGGTCAAAAAATGGTAAGTGGCACTGTTCACATAACCGGAAAGGACAGGCTCAGGTTTTTTAGCAGAGAAGCTGACTGCTACTTTCGTGCGACGGTATGGTACAACGATATTTATTCTGAAACGCCCAGAAAAACTGATGTTTTCCTTGAACTCGTGTATGTTGGAGAACACCGAGAAAAGGGGATTATTACAAATTCGCGAATCGTCGGAACGCAATACAACAGCATTAACTAGCGTCAGCAAAATCGAAAAAATTAGAGACACGCTAGGTGCCCTCTCGAAAGGGTATTGTGTCCCAAACGTTGGCGGGTGCCATCACGCGTATGCGCGGGTGTAATCGCCTTGGTGCGTTTGCTACATAATACCGTTCGACTGGCGGCAACGGGTGGCGGGGCGTGCGGCACCCGGGTCGGGACCGGCACTGTCGATCGGCAGCGATCTATGACCGCTCATCGCTGGCAGATCGCGCCGTGACGCGGTAACGCCGGACGCGTGGACCTCTATCTTCCCATCGCGAATCTGTCGGTCAACGCGCTCGTCATCATCGCGCTCGGCGGGGGCGTGGGGCTGTTGTCGGGCATGTTCGGCATTGGCGGCGGGTTTCTGACGACACCGCTCCTCATCATCTATGGCATCCCGCCGACCGTCGCCGCCGCCTCGTCGGCAAGCCAGGTGACGGGCGCGAGCGTGTCGGGGGTGTTCGCGCATTTCTATCGCAACGGCGTCGACCTGAAGATGGGCGGCGTGCTCGTCGCGGGGGGCATCATGGGGTCATTCGCGGGTGCGTGGATATTCCGCCTGCTCCAGGCGAGCGGCCAGATCGATACCGTGATCGGCGTCGTCTATGTCCTGATGCTCGGATCGATCGGGACGCTGATGGCGCGCGAATCATGGACCGCGATCGGCGCGGCGCGAGGGCGACGCCCGGTCAAGGCGCGGCGGCGGCGGCACCATCCGCTGGTCGCCGCGTTGCCGCTGCGGACGCGCTTTTATGCCTCGGGACTTTATATTTCGCCGCTCGCGCCACTGATCCTGGGATTTGCGACGGGTATATTGACGATCCTGCTCGGCATCGGCGGCGGGTTCATTCTGGTCCCGGCAATGATCTATCTGCTCGGCATGGCGACCAGCGTCGTCGTCGGCACGTCGCTGTTCCAGACATTGTTCGTCACTGCGGTGGCGACGATGGTCCATGCGACGACGACCAAGGCGGTCGACATCGTGCTGGCCGGGCTGCTGCTGATCGGATCGGTCACCGGGGCGCAGGTCGGCGCGCGGTTCGCGGCAAAGTTCAGACCGGAATATCTGCGCCTCGCGCTGGCGATCCTTGTCCTGCTCGTCGGCATCCGCATCCTGCTCGGCCTCGTCTGGCGACCCGAGGAACTGTTTTCGATCGAACTCGCCTGATGCGCCGTCTCGCCATCCTCGTCCTTGCGCCGCTGATGATGGCGCAATCCGCATCCAAACCGATTCTCGTCCCCGATGTCAGCCAGCGCAGCATCGACATCGCCTATAGCTTCACCGGTGCCGAACTGCTGCTGTTCGGCGCGATCATCTACCCTGGCGGGCGTCAGCCCAAGGGGGAGGCACCGACCGACATCGTCGTCGTCGTCAAGGGGCCGACGCAATCGATCCTGGTCCGTGAGAAGGAGAAGGTCGCCGGAATCTGGGTCAATGCCGAACGACTACGCTATCGTTCGGCACCCAGTTTCTATGCGGTCGCCTCGTCCCGGCCGATCGGCGACATCGTCGATGAACGCACCCGCGCGATCTACGAACTCGGGCTCGACAGCCTCCAGCTCTCCCCCGCATCGAGCGCGGTTTCCGCGACGCAGGCGCGGTTTCAGTCGGGCCTCGTCGACCTCAAACGGCGTGCGGGGCTATATTACGAGGCACCGAGCGCAGTCGAGATTACCGATGGCGTGCTGTATCGCGCGCGCCTGTCGGTGCCCGCACGTGTCCCCGTCGGCCGTTTCACCGCAGAGACGTTCCTGATCCGCGACGGGCGCGTGCTCGCGGCGGCGGTGCGCGATATCGATATCAGAAAATCGGGATTCGAACGCTTCATCGCGCGCGCGGCGGATCGGTCCTCGGTTCGTTACGGCCTCGTCGCGGTGATGCTGTCGATCGGGCTCGGTGGGGCGGCGGGATGGTTCGCGCGCCGCATCTGATCGCGGCTGTGACATGGATCAATCACATGAAATTAACTGGTTAGCCGCCATAGAGTGTGACGAACAGGTCGAGGTCCACGCTCTTTATGAACGACATGTCCGGTACGCACGCCTTTCGCGACGCCAGTCCGGTCGCAGCGGGCCCACTCGCCGATCCGGCCAGCCTTGCGCCGATCGGCTGCGTCCTGTCGATCGCGGGAGCGTCGAGCCGCGTCCTGCTGAGCCGTACCGAGCTCGAAAGCTTCGCGAACCACGCCGACCCCGTCGTCGTCGCCACCGGTCAGGTGGGCGGACAGGTCAAGATGCGCGTCGGGTCGGCATGGCTCATCGCCAATATCCGCACGCTTGGCCTCGACGATGCCAATGGCGACTGGGTTTCCGCGGACATCGATTTCCTGGGCGAAGGCGATGAGGAACGGCTGACGGGCAAGCTGTATAATTTCCGCCGGGGCGTCACCCGTTATCCCGTGCCGGGTGCCGATGTGTTTCCGGTGTCGACGCTCGATCTCAAGCAAATCTATTCGGCGACCGGTCGTGCCAATATCGATATCGGCACGGTCTATCCGACCCGTGACGTCCGCGCCTCGGTCTATATCGATGCGATGCTCGGCAAACATTTCGCGCTGGTCGGATCGACCGGCACCGGCAAATCGACGAGCGCGGCGCTGATCCTGCAGAAGATTTGCGACATGGCCCCCGAAGGTCATATCGTGATGATCGATCCGCATGGCGAATATGCCGCCGCGTTCCAGCATACCGGCGCGCTGTACGACGTCACCAATCTTCAAATGCCGTATTGGCTGATGAACTTCGAGGAACATTGCGAGGTCTTCATCACCGGACACGGCAAGGACCGCCAGGTCGATGCCGACATTCTCGCCAAATGCCTGCTGATGGCCAAGGCGAAGAGCCGCATCGGGCAGGAAATCGCGAAACTGACGGTCGATGCGCCGGTGCCCTATCTGCTCAGCGACCTGACCAACATCATCGGCCTGGAGATGGGCAAGATGGACCGGGCGGGCGACACCGCGCCCTATTTGCGGCTCAAGACCAAGATCGACGAGATCAAGGCCGACCCGCGTTATGGCTTCATGTTCTCCGGCATGCTCGTCGCGGATACGATGAGCGACTTCCTGTCGCGCGTGTTCAGGATGCCCGGCGGCGGCAGGCCGATTTCGATCGTCGACGTGTCGGGCGTGCCGTCCGAAATCACCTCGGTCGTCGTATCGGTGCTGGCGCGGATGACGTTCGATTTCGCGGTCTGGTCGCGCAACGAGCCGCAACGCCCGATCCTGCTCGTCTGCGAGGAGGCACATCGCTACATCCCGCATGGCCGCAGCGGCGACATGTCGGCAGTCGGCCGGATCATCGGGCGCATCGCCAAGGAAGGCCGCAAATACGGCGTCTCGCTCGGCCTCATCACCCAGCGGCCATCCGATCTCGAAGAAGGCGTGTTGTCGCAATGCGGCACGATCATCGCGATGCGCCTCAACAACGAACGCGATCAACGCTTCGTGCGCGCCGCGATGCCAGAGGGCGCGCGCGGATTCCTCGATTCGATCCCCGCGCTGCGCAACCGCGAGGCGATCATCTGCGGCGAAGGCGTCGCGGTGCCGATCCGCGTCAGTTTCGACGACGTACCCGAAGACCGGCGTCCCGCATCCGCCGACCCGGTGTTCAGCGAATTATGGCGTCATACGGGCGGCGACGACAGCATCATCGAACGCACTATCCGCCGTTGGCGCGCACAGGGCAAATAACGCCCTGCGACGAGAACGGTCGCTCCCGAAGGTGCCGTAAGTTCACATAAGGTCACGCCAAACGCGATGTGCCGATTGGTGCCGGAGCGGCAGGGACACGGCGCAACCAACAGCCGCTCAGCGACACTAGGTAATGCCCGTGCTGTAGGACAGCGCCGCGATCAGATGCGGTTGCTGCCGACCTGAACCGACAACAGACGCGATACGCGGGCCTTGAATGCGCGCAGTTTCGCGCCCGACAAGGCCGCGACGCTCGAAAAGCTGATCGAGCGGGGATTGATCGCCTGGCCGTTGCGCCACACTTCCCAATGGAGATGCGGCCCGGTCGACATGCCGGTCGACCCGACATAGCCGATTACCTGACCACGGCTGACGCGCTGACCCGCGCGCACCGCGAACTTGCTCATATGGCCATAACCGCTGGCGATTCCGCCGGGATGCGCGAGCTTGATGAAATTGCCATAGCCGCCCACGCGGCCCGCGGTCTGGACGACGCCGTCGAGCACCGCATAGATCGGCGCACCATAGGAGGCACCGATGTCCATCCCCTTGTGCATCCGCATGAAGCCCAACAACGGGTGCATCCGCATCCCGAAGGTCGAGGTGATCCGGCCTGCGACGGGCATTCCCATGAACCCGCGACGTTCGGTCTGGCCGTTCGCGTCGTACCAGCTATCGCCCTCCGGCCCGTCCCATTTGACGAGCTGAAGCTTTTTCTTGCCCTGATCGATTCCGGCGAACAACAGCTTGCCGATCCGCACTTCGCCCGTCGCGGCGCGGTCGCGTTCGATGATCAAATCGAAACTGTCGGCGGCGGCGATGTCGCGCCCGATCGACAATTTCGTCGCCAGCGCCTTGATATAGGTTTCGACGACACGTGACGGCGCGCCGGCCGCGCGGGCGGAACGATAGAGGCTCGATCCGACGAGGCCCTGGATACGCAGCGGCGTATCGTCGATCGCGATCGGCTGACGCGTCATCGCGAGGCCAGCCGTACCGCGATCGATGCGCAGCGCGAGGTCGAATTTCGCGCGTACCGCAAGCTGTTCGAGTGGGCGTGCGACCGATTTCGACGGACGCCGCCCCAGCGTCAGCGCGATCCGCGTGCCCGAGGGAATGTCGCCGAGCGAGACCGCCTGGCCGACAAGGCCAGCGGCGCGCGCCGCATCGTCGTCGCCGACGCCGGCGCGTTTGAGGACGCGGGCGAAATCATCGCCATCGCCGATCGTCGCGGACAATTCGATGACCGGGCGTTCGGGTGCCTCGGCAAGCGGGCGGACGAGGTCGTTCGACGCCATCCGCTTGCCCGTATCCGCGCCCCAGGCAAGCGGGGCGATGCCCTGCGCCCGCGCCTCTTCCCACTGGCTGCCCGACAAGGGCGCCGGCACCGCGCCGACGATCGGACGCCCGAAACCGGGGGACAGCATATAGGCCGCGCCGCACAGGGCGGTGCAGGTCGCAACGCCCCGCCACCAGTCGCGGCTGCCGATCTGCGTGCCGAGATCGGGGGTCCAGTCGACCCGCGCGAGCCGGTCGAGCAGCGACGATGGCGGCGCGGGCATCAGCGCGCGCCCGAAACCCGCCCCGATCTTTCCGGCCCCGATCTGGGGAGTCGCGAATGATCGGGTGGCGGTGCCCCCCGCCATCTCAATTCCCGAATCGGTGCGCAAAAACACTGGCGATGCCCTGACTTGACTGTCGCCGTGTCCCCCCGGCGTGAGGTCGGATGACTGTGGGGATGAGGTGCTAATGTCAAATTAACCGCGCCGTCGTTCAGTCCGGGTTGCGGCGAATCGTGGCGATGGCGCGGCGGATGGCCCGTCACGCGCGACCAGGTCGATTCGCCGCTGTTCGATCAACTGCGCTGTTCAATCAGTTGCGCTCGATCATTGCGCCCGGGGCCGGGAACGCCGATGTTGGCGGCATGGCGTTAGAGCCGAACATCACTGCGGTCCTCGGGCCGACCAACACCGGCAAGACGCACCTCGCGGTCGAGCGGTTATGCGCGCATTCGAGCGGGGTGATGGGGTTTCCGCTCCGCCTGCTGGCGCGCGAAGTCTATGACCGCGTCGTCGCGATCAAGGGCGCCAATCAGGTCGCATTGGTCACGGGCGAGGAAAAGATCGTTCCCCGCGATGCGCGCTGGTATCTGTGCACCGCCGAAAGCATGCCTGACCACGATACCGCCTTCGTCGCGCTCGACGAGGCGCAACTCGGCGCGGATCGGGAACGCGGCCATGTCTTTACCGACCGGCTGCTCAACCGGCGCGGGCGCGAGGAGACGATGATCCTCGGCGCCGAATCGCTACGCCCGATGATCCGCGCGCTCGTGCCCGAAGCGGAAATCGTCGCCCGCCCGCGCTTTTCGACGCTGAGCTATGCGGGCGCGAAAAAGATCAGTCGTCTGCCCAAACGATCCGCGATCGTCGCGTTCAGTGCAGAGGAAGTCTATGCGGTCGCCGAAATGCTGCGGCGGCTGCGCGGCGGCGCGGCGGTGGTGATGGGCGCGCTGTCACCGCGCACCCGTAACGCGCAGGTCGCAATGTTTCAGGCAGGCGAAGTCGATTATCTCGTCGCGACCGATGCGATCGGGATGGGGCTCAACATGGACGTCGCGCATGTCGCCTTTGCCAGCCTGTCGAAATTCGACGGCCAGCGCAGCCGCCGCCTGACCGTCGCCGAAATGGCGCAGATCGCAGGGCGTGCGGGGCGACACCAGCGCGACGGCACGTTCGGCGCGCTGGTCGACGAGGGGCCGGGTGCCTTCGCGCCGGAGGAAGTGCTCGCGATCGAGGAGCACCGCTTTCCGAAGCTCGACCATCTTTTCTGGCGAGAGGGCGATCCCGATCTGTCGAGCATCGACACGCTGATCGCGGACCTCGAACGCAAACCCGCCAACGACGCTTTGCGCGCCGCGCCGCAATCGATGGACCTGGCGGTGCTCAAGCGCCTTGCCGAAGAACCCGAGGTGCGCGACCGCGTCCGTTCGCGCGCGATGGTGGCGCGATTATGGGCGGCATGCGGCCTGCCCGATTTCCGCAAATCGGGGATCGACCCGCATGCGCGCTTCGTCTCGCGCGTGTTCGGCTATCTCAGCCAGGGGCATATCCCGCACCAATGGTTCGCGGATGAGATCGCACGGCTCGATACCGTCGCGGGCGACGTCGAAACGCTTGCGGGGCGGATCGCCTCGGTCCGAAGCTGGGCCTATATCGCCAACCGCAAGGACTGGCTCGCCGATCCCGATCATTGGGCGGCGCGAACCCGCGAAGTCGAGGAACGATTGTCCGACGCGCTCCACGCCAGCCTGACGCAGCGTTTCGTCGACAAGCGCACGACCGCGCTGATCCGCAAGATCGGCGCGGATGCATCGCAACTGCCCGTCGTCATCGGTGCAGACGGCGAAGTGCGCGTCGACGATCATCCGATCGGGCGGCTCGACGGGTTCCGCTTCACCGTCGATGCGGCGGCACGCGCGGGCGACAGGAAATTGCTGCTCGCCGCCGCGGAGCGCCATCTGGTGGGCGAACGCGGCGCGCGGGCGGACGCGCTGATCGCCGCGGCACCCGGCGACCTGACGCTCGACGGCGCGGCAATCGTCTGGCGCGGGGATCGCGTTGCCGCGCTTCAGCCGGGGCCATCGCTCGCGCGGCCACGCATCGTCCTCGACCCCTCGCTGCGCTGCCTCGCCAAACCGGTCGCGGATCGCGTGGGGCAGCGGGTCGAACGGTGGTTTTCGGAGGGGCTGACGCGCCATGCCCGCGCGCTCGTGTCGTTGGCGGCGATGGCACGCGATGCCGACGCCGGTCCTGCGCTGCGCGTCGTCGCGGGTACGCTGGAAGATGCGGCGGGGGTCGCCGCGCGATTGCCGATGCGCAGTGCCGTCGAGGCACTGGGCGCGGACGAGCGCAAACGGCTGCGCGGTATCGGCATCACCGTCGGCGCGCTCGACCTGTTCGACCCGAAGCTGCTCAAACCCGGCGCGCAGCCGTGGCGAGGGGCACTGCTGGCGGCGCGCGGGCGGACGTTGCCGCCGTCGCCCGATGCCGCGACGGTGCTGGCGCGCGGCGCGGCGGGCGCGACCTTGGCAGCGGGATACCGCCCGCTCGCGCGGCAGGCGGTGCGCATCGATCTGGTCGAACGGATCGCGCGCGGCATCCATGATGCGCGGCCCAGGGAATCGGGCAAGGCGCGCGCGCCTTTCTCCCCCGACACCGCGCTCGCGACATCGATCGGGCTCGAAGCGGCAACGATCGACCGGCTGATGATCGAACTGGGTTTTCGCGAACTTGGGCGCAAACCGGAATCGGGCGACGGCAAGAGCTGGGCGTGGCGCGGCCGGCCCGCCCCGCGCCAACGCTCGACCGAACCGCCCGCGACGGGCGCGTTCGCAGGGCTGGCCGAGCTTGTCCGTCATGGCTGACGCGCGCGGCGAACCGACCGCCGCATCGATGCGGCTGGACCGGTTCCTCTGGCATGTCAGGATCGCCAAGACGCGCAGCGCGGCGCAGGCGATTGCGTGCGAAGGCCGGATGCGGATCGACGGTCGTACCGTCGATCGCGCCGCCGCCGCCGTCCGCATCGGCAACATCTTGACCTTTGCGACGCAGGGGCCGGAACGCGGCATCGTCCGCGTCATCCGGATTGAGGCGCTGCCCGTCCGACGCGGTCCGCCCGCCGAGGCACACGCCTGCTATCAGGAGCTGACGACGTGAGAACGGTTCGCAGCAAGCCCGCGAGCGTTGACGAGGCGAAAAACGCGGCATAGCAGCGGGACATAACGAGCCGTCCGGGAGCCTGAATAATGACCTATGTCGTCACCGATGCCTGCATCAAGTGCAAGTATATGGATTGTGTCGAGGTGTGTCCCGTCGACTGTTTCTACGAGGGCGAGAACATGCTCGTCATCAATCCGAGCGAATGTATCGACTGCGGCGTGTGCGAGCCCGAATGTCCCGCCGAGGCCATCCTGCCCGACACCGAAAACGGTCTCGAACAATGGCTTGAGCTTAACACGACCTTCTCCGCGCAATGGCCAAACGTCACGACGAACAGTGGCCAGACCCCAGACGATGCCGACGAGCATAAGGGCGAAGAGGGCAAGTTCGAAAAATATTTCTCTCCCGAAGGCGGTCAGGGCGACTGACGCATCGCGCGCGCTTTCGCCGTGCCGCGGCGCGTCAGGTCAACTGACTCTTCGGGCTGGTAATTTTATTGCAAAGCTGTTAAATATGTCCGTGACGGGCGCGTTGAGACACGCGCCCTGCCGGAGACATTCTAACCCCATTCGACCCCCGCTTTCGTCCGTGGTTCCCACTACGGCGTCGGCGTGTCGGATGCTTTGCAGAAAGGCACTCTATGCCCGCCAAGGCCCTGTCCTTCGACGTCGGTGATTTCGTCGTTTACCCCAAGCACGGCGTTGGCCGCGTCATCGAACTGCAGAAGCAGGAAATCGCGGGCACCAGCCTCGAACTCTATGTCCTGCGCTTCGAGAAGGAGCGTATGACGCTTCGCGTGCCGACCAACAAGGCCGAAAGCGTGGGCATGCGCAAATTGTCGTCGGACAAGACGATGAACGAGGCGATGGACACGCTCAAGGGCAAGCCCAAGGTCAAGCGCACCATGTGGTCGCG
>JAPKCG010000272.1 GCA_028823055.1 Sphingomonas bacterium | reverse complement strand
ATCGACACCCGCCAGGCCAGGACCTTGCGGCTGAACCAGTCGACGATAGCCACGAGATAGACGAACCCCTTCGCCATCGGAATGTAACTGATGTCGGTCGCCCATACCTGATTGGGCCGTACGATCGCCAGCTTGCGCAGCAAATAGGGATATACCTTGTGCCCCGGCGTCGGCTTTGAAGTGTTCGGGCGGCGGTAAATCGCCTCGATCGCCATCTTCTTCATCAGCGTAGCTACATGCTGGCGGCCGATCTTCATGCCTTCCTGCCGCAGTAGATCGCGCAGCATGCGACTGCCTGCGAACGGAAATTCCAGGTGCAACTCGTCGATGCGCCGCATGATCGCCAGATCAGCCTCCGAAACCGGTCTGGGCAGGTAATAGACGCTGCCCCGGCTGATCCCCAGTTCCCGCGCCTGCCGCGCCAACGGCAAACTGTGCGAACGATCGATCATCGCTTTGCGCTCGGCAACAGACCGGCCTTCCCGAGCGCGCCGGCCAAAAAATCGTTCGCCAGCGTCAACTCGCCGATCTTGGCGTGCAGCGTCTTCATGTCAATCGCCGGCTCGGCCGTTGCCGACGCATTGTCCGAATCAAATACCCCGGCCGCGCCCTCCACCAACTTGCTACGCCACGTCGTGATCTGGTTTGGGTGCACGTCAAACTGCTGCGCCAACTCGGCCAGCGTCTTCTCCCCCTTCACGGCAGCCAATGCTACCTTCGCCTTGAAAGCCGGGCTGTGATTCCGGCGTGGTCGTTTGCTCATTTCTACTCCTGTCACGCGGCCATCCTGGCCGCCGTCAGGCAGAAAATCCACTCATCTCAATGTCCAGATTTCCCAGGCCACCTCTCTGCACCGAGGTAATGACCTCTACGCGGTCATATGTTCCAGTCATACGGTCAGGCATATGCATCACACTTCCATAAGTGTGAGGGCCTGTCAGGCGATTTTGGGGGCTACTTCAGGGCGCAACATGTTTGATGTTCGAGAGGACCATTAGACGGGAGAACAGACGCGCACCCTGTTGGCACTTCACCTCCAAGGGATGATGGCTAGTTTGCCATTGGGCACCGTATTCGCCCTCGATCTCAAGGGCTTGCAAACACCAGATATTACTGCCTGGACATCTTGGGTTGAGGGACGCGTCGCCGCAATAGGCGCATTGAAGATGCTTTCGCACGAAGTTGCCGAAGTGAAGTCGACGCGAACTTATCCAATTTCCTTAGGATGGGTAATGGCGGTGTGATTTTAGACAGGATCATCGCCGCAGCCATTGCCCAGAGTTTTCGCCATCTTAGCTTGGAAACAGGAAGCTGGGCGGCATTTGATACTGCGCTCACTTTGTAAGGGCGGCGAGGGTTCACAAACGGGGCGGCCTTCAGGGGACTGTCAGGATTTCCGTGTGTGACCGGGCATAATGGGCAACAAGGAGTCCCACTATGTCACGACGTAAAGAACCCGTTATTCCCAATGCGCTTCTCGACCAGCTTTTGGCCGGAGGCGCTGCCAGTGCCGCATTTGAACAAGGTGGCTTGCTGGATTCGCTGAAGAAGGCGCTCACGGAGCGCGCGTTAAATGCGGAGATGGATCACCATCTTGCGACAGGCGAAGGTGCCGGTAACACGCGCAACGGCTATGGCCGGAAGACCGTAATGACCGAGACCGGCAAGCTGGAGATTGATGTCCCGCGCGACCGCCAGTCCAGCTTCGACCCGCAGCTGATAGCCAAGTATCAGCGCCGCTTTCCCGGCTTCGATGAGAAGATTGTTTCGATGTATGCGCGGGGCATGAGCACCCGGGAGATTGCCGGGCATCTGCAGGATCTGTACGGCATCGATGTGTCGCCCGATCTCATCAGCACGGTGACGGACGCGGTGCTCGATGAAGTCGCCGTCTGGCAGCAACGCCCGCTCGATGCGATCTATCCGCTGGTCTTTTTCGATGCGATCCGGGTAAAAATCCGAGACGAAGGCATGGTCCGCAATAAAGCGATCCATATCGCCCTTGGCGTCCGCGCCGATGGCGCCAAGGAAGTGCTCGGGCTGTGGCTTGAGCAAAACGAGGGTGCCAAGTTCTGGCTGCGGGTCATGAACGAGCTGCGCAACCGTGGCACAGAGGATATTCTACTTGCTGTCGTCGATGGCCTCAAAGGCTTTCCAGATGCGATCACAGCCGTGTTTCCCGAGGCCGTCGTTCAAACATGCATCGTCCATTTACTCCGCAATTCCATGGACTTCGTATCCTGGAAGGACCGCAAAGGCCTGGCAACGGCGCTCAAGGAGATTTACCGCGCGCCCAGCGCTGATGCTGCACAGGTGGCACTCACCGAATTCGAGGCCGGTCCCTGGGGTCAGCGTTACCCGGCTATTGGCCAGAGCTGGCGTCGCGCCTGGGCTGAGGTCATTCCGTTCTTTGCGTTTCCTGACGACGTCCGCAGGATCATATATACGACAAACGCCATCGAGGCTTTGAACTCAAAGCTGCGCAGGGCTGTCAGGGCAAGGGGGCATTTCCCCAGTGACGATGCCGCAACCAAGCTGCTCTATCTGATCTTGAACAGGTCGGAGAAAGAGTGGAAGATGCCGCCTCGTGAATGGACGATGGCAAAGGCACAATTCGCCGTCATCTTCGGCGAACGTTTCATCAAGGCCATGGCGGCCTGATGATCAACCGCCCGGTCACACACGGAAATCCTGACCCAACTTGAACAGTGCTTTTGGAAAAGGCATTTTTGTTCAATGACATGCACGCACCGGCGCGAGTGTTACCACTACATTTTTGGGTTTGGTTGAGCTTGCAGAGGCTTAGGTTCGCGGCGGCAGTTCGCTGATATTGGCCGGCAGCGCGATGCCGGTTGCCTTGAAGACATTCCCCACCTGGCCCGAAACGTGGGTGCGGGTGGTAATGACCTTGCCGTCCTTTTCGATGGTGGCTTCCTGAAGGCGATCGAGATCGTTGAGGAGCGGCTGCCATTCGGGCTGCAGGCCCTTTTCCTGACACAAGCGGGTCAGTTCCTTGGCCAGCGTCAGAGCGAGGAACGAGACAAACACATGGCCGCGGATAGCGGCATCGGACTGATGGAAGATGGGACGGGTATCGAAGCTCGCCTTGGCGACGCGGAACAGGGCCTCGACCTGAAGCAAATCACGGTAGCGGATGACGGCCTGTAGCGGAGTGATCCTGGCATTGGTGCGCAGCACGCTGATGCCGTCGTAGCGCGCCTCGTCGGCAAGCTTGCCCATGTCGATCTCGAAGGTCTTGCCGCTGGCCTTGAGATAGCGGCGATAGGCCGAGTTGCCGACCAGGGCCTTGTCGCCCTTCTTCAACTGGGTCTGGAGGCCATCGATGATCGCTTGCCGGTCGGCCTTGTCCTTCCTTGCCTCAGCTTCGTTGAGCGTGACGACGTAGCGCTGGGCATCTGCGCCTTTGCCAACGCGCACTTCCTTGACCCACAGCTGGGTGTCTCCTGCCTGTCGCTCGAGGACCAGGGGTACCATCGGAGCAGTGTCGGCAAGCACGACATCGCGGATGACGTTGCTGGTGCGCTCTCGCGCACCCAGGATGTATTCCATCCCCAGCTCTTCAAGGGCGGCGATCGTACCGGCACTGATCATGCCGCGGTCGGCCACGACGCACGAGCGGGTTATCCCAAAGCGGGTACGCAGGCGCGTGACGATGGGCATGAGCACCTTCACGTCGGCCGTGTTGCCCGGGACCATCTCGGTGCAGATCGGACGCCCCTCGGCGTCGATCACCACGGCCAGGATCATCTGGGCAAGCTCGGGCCGGTGGTCCTTGGAATGACCACGCCGACCCAGCGTGTCGCCGCCTGCACCGTAGAACGAGAGCGACGTCGTATCCATGAACACCAGGCTGAGATCAGTGAACAGGTCCCGCCGGCGATCGAACAGCTTCTCCTCGATCACGTCCTTCACACAGCGAGGTGCCAATGCGCCTTCTGCCTTCTCCTCGATCTCCTCGCCGAGCCAGGCCATGGCGCGATAGAAGTGATGGAGGGCAAGATCCTCGCTGCCGTCGATGGCGTAGCTCTCCATCCAGTCCAGGCAGGCTCGGTCCGAGCCTGAGACGAACAGGCGGTGCAGTGTAGCGACAAATACGGCGCGCTCCACGGCAAAGCCGAACTGGCGCCCTTCCAGCACCTCTTCCAATACAGCATCGATGCCAAGCCGCTGCCACAGGCGCCCGAACAGCAACGGGCCTCCGATCCTGCGGGCTACGATCCGGCCTGCATCGATATCGGACAGAATGATGCTGCGCTCTGCGTGACGTGCGATCGAGGCGGCCAGTCTGTCGAGTTCGCCACTTGCGGCCAGCGCATCCTTGCGGCCCAGAGCCTTGATCGTGCGCTGGCGGACAGTTTTGCCCTCGCGCACGCTCTCGACCAGGTAAAGATAGCGGTGGCCGCGCGCGACTCGTTCGACGACATACATGGCCAGGTTGTTACTGCCTGTACTCGTAAAGATAAACCAAACGGCCAGTTACAGGCAAAATGTTGTTAGCACATCCGGTTTTGCCCCCAAACCCACGCCTAGCAAAATCAAATACTTACCAGCTCGCGTTCCCTGCGTGTTCCGCCGGCACTGTTCAACTTGGGCAAAGCTGCGCTCACCTCGCGCGCGAATAGCCTCGGCCTTGTCCACGGCTACATTCGGCCTTTCAGCGACGATGAAACGCGCGCGCTCGACGTCGCCTTCAACACCGGTGTGTCGCTCGCCGATCTCGCGGTGGCGCTCAACCGCAAGGCCATGTCGCTCAGCAAATACGCGACCAACCATGG
>JAPKCG010000271.1 GCA_028823055.1 Sphingomonas bacterium | reverse complement strand
ATTGGGGACTCGCATCACGCGGATCGATCATTTCGGCAGTTATAACTGCCGCCGTCTTTATGGGCGGGGCGACGGAGCATGGAGCGAACATGCGACCGCCGATGCGATCGACATCGCCGGGTTCAGGACCGCCGACGGTCGACGGATCGGTATTGCGGCGGACTGGACCAGCGACGGTGACGGTGACGAAGCGCGCTTCCTGCGCCGGGTGCGCGATGGCGCATGCCAATTGTTTTCGACCGTGCTCAGCCCGGATTACAACGCCGCACATCGCGACCATCTTCACCTCGATCAGGCAGAGCGTGGCGCGCTGGGCGGGCGCGCCTGTCGCTAGGCGTTGGTCGGGTTGCGCCTCGATCGAGCCAGCCGTCAGTTAGGCAGTGCGGCGCTGCTGTCGACCTTTTCCACCCAGTGCGGAAAAAACGCTGGCTGACGGTTGGACCAGCCTGAAGCGGTCGCCGCCGCCTCGCTGATCGACTGCAGCAAACTGCGCCGTAACTCGGGATGCAGATGTGGCAAGGCCGCCGCCCCGCAGAATGCTGCGGGCAGCCAGGGACGCACCTCGGCACCGACCAACCGTTCATAGAGAAAACGAAATGCGGAAAAGCTGGTGATCCTACCCTGCCCCAGATCGAACGCGACGAGCGTGATCAATGGAGCCAGAAACGGTTCGACCGCTTGCAAGTCGGCATCGTCGGGGCATAATTCGCGCAATTCCGGCAACGCGCGATAAATGCGCGCCTGTGCCCGAATGCTCGCGGCTTCGACCAGATCTCGCGACCAACGGGTCATCGCATCGTCGCGATCCAGCCCGATATCGAGGCTACGCCGAATATACCTCTGCGTTGCCGCCGGAAAAGTCGCGAATTCCTTCATTTCCGCAAGGGTCATCGCACCCTCTGCCGTCTTCATTCTCCTGCTCATCACGTCACCCCACCTTTAGTCCAAGTAACGGACCGACTATGCGCCAAGATGGTTAACGAGCCCCTTAACGCGCTGTCGTCCCGGATTAAGGATTGGACCATGCGTGCTGCTGCGTCGCAACATGTCTTGCGACGAGCCGAGGCATTTGAGCAGGATAACGTCGAAAAGTGAGGCTTTTACGCAACATTTAGCGGGCAAGAGCGCGCGGCGGCGGATTAGCGATCGCGCGCTTTTTCGGCTTCCTCATCATAACCAGACGATGGTGCGGGTTTTGTCGAGTGAACCGGCTGGGTCGATGAGGGCGGATCGCTGGCATCCATCGATTCATCGAGACCTGCGTCGAGCCGCGCTTCCTTACTTTCGGGATTGTTCTTCAACCGTTCGTCGATCGACCGATCCGCGCCGGCATCGCCGTTATTGTCATCCGACCCGCTGCTGTCGGCAGAGCCCTTGCCGGGCGCGACCGACATGCTGTCGAGTGCGCGATCATCGATAGTGTTCATGTCACTTTCCCATTCACTGTGAGCAGCATCAACGTCCCATCGGCGTTTCGCGTTCCTGTAACCGGATAACGCGGACCGTTTGGTGTACCAGCTCAGCACGTCCGAAAACCGTCATGAACGCGATATCGCTCGCGTCGCGCCCCACCGCCACTTGCGCAAGGTCACCGCACGCCGCCATGCGCGTCGCATCGGCCAGATGCCATGCGCCATTGAGCCACAATTCGGCGACCGCATGGAAATCGGGGGGATCGACGCCCGGCGCGTAAGCCGACACACACCGCGCCGGGATATTGCCGGCACGCGCCAGCGATACGAGCAGGTGCGCATAATCACGACACACACCGCCGCGGCTGGCGAAGGTTTCGAGCGCGGTCGTCTCGCCGGTAGTCTGGCTATTTTCATAGGTCAGCGCGTCCGCGACCCAATCGACCAGCGCCGCCGCCAACGCGCCACCCTCCAGCCCGGAAAACTCGCGTTTGACGAACCCCTCGAAGCGATCCGCCGGGCAATAACGGCTCGGTAAGAGATAAGGTACGAGGTGCCCGTCCAAATCGCGGGGCGCCGTCGCGGGCAAGGTCGTCATATCGATCGCCGGTCGATCGACCGACACCGTCGCGCGATAGGATGCCTGCCAATTGTCCCGGCCACGCGACCAGCAACGCTGCCCCATGCCGTCTTCCCCGATAACCGCGCGTATCGGATCGTCGCTCCAGATCGTCAGCGCCTCGTGCACGATCTTTTGGCCTGCCGTTACAGCAGCCTCGATCTGGAGCAGCACATCGGCTGGCTCCGCAAACCGATATTCCAAATCGACCTCGATGCCGAGCCGCATGACGTTATCCCCATATGAAAAGGGCCCGGCGGAGGTTGTCCGCCAGGCCCCGTTCAAACCGCCCGCCTACGTTCTAGTTCCGGCTGGAGCCGAACAAACGCAGGATGAACAAGAACATGTTGATGAAGTCGAGATAGAGCGACAGCGCCGACATGATCACGACCTTGCCGACCATGTCCGTACCAGCGACCTGATAATAGAGGTTCTTGGTCCGCTGCGTATCGTAAGCGGTCAGGCCGGCGAACAACAACACGCCGACCGCACTGATGACCAGGCCCATCGGACCCGACTGCAGGAACATGTTGATGATGCTCGCGACGATCAGGCCGACGACACCGATGATGAGGAACGTGCCGAACGCCGACAGGTCACGCTTCGTCGTGTAGCCGTAAAGGCTCAGCGCCGCGAAGCCCGAAGCGGTCGCGAAGAACGCCCCCGCAATCGAGGTGCCGCTGTAAACAAGGAAAATCGTCGACAGCGACAGGCCCATCAGGACCGCAAAGCCCCAAAACAGGCTCTGCAACGTCGACGTGCTCATCCGCGCCTGACCGAAGCTCATCGCGAACACGATCGCAAGGGGCGAGAACATGATGATATATTTCAGGATGCCGCCGCCCATGAACACCGCGGCAGCGGGCGAACTGGCCCCACCCCACGCGAAAGCGAGCGCGACGATACCCGTCAACAGGATGCCCGAGGTCATGTAATTATAAACCGAGAGCATGTACGACCGCAGACCTTCGTCATACCCTTCGGCCCGCGACGCGCCGACGCGGGTCGTGCGGAACGAAGCCTCGCCCTGTCGTGCGAACGGCGAACCGTTTTGCTGCCGTGGATCGGACCAATTGGCCATGTGCTGATAACTCCTCTGCCGGCGCGTGTGCCGGTTCTTCACGAATATCGGCAATCCGGCGTGTTTTTTCAAGGCAAACCGGGCGCGCTGGCCCCGGATGGCAATGTTACGTTACATTCATTTGCGATGCCTCGCCTATTCGTCGCCCTGCGCCCCCCGCCCGCGATCCGCGAGGCCCTGTCCGACGTGATGGACGGCATTCCCGGTGCCCGCTGGCAGGATGACGACCAACTGCATCTGACGGTCCGTTTCATTGGCGAGGTCGATCGCCCGATGGCGGAGGATATCGCCGCCGCGCTCGGTTCGATCCACGCGCCCACGCCCCTCGTGCGGCTCGCCGCCGTCGGTGGGTTCACGAATCGGGGGCGGACCGAGGCACTGTGGGCAGGCGTGACGCCGCGCGAACCGTTGGCACATCTGCATCGCAAGGTTGACACGGCATGCGTGAGGGCAGGCCTTGCCCCCGAACGCCGCGCCTACCTGCCGCATCTTACGATCGCCCGTCTGCCCCGTGCGCTCGGTGCCGAACCAGCGGTCGAGGCGTGGCTGGCGGCAAACGCGGGCCTGTCGAGCGATGTCTTTGCCCTGCCGCATCTGATATTGTTCCAAAGCCAGTTGACCCGCGCCGGGGCGGCATATGAGCCCGTCGCGCGCTGGCCACTGGGAACCAGCACTGCCTGAACTTGGTTCGGTTGTTCAGACGGATTCGGGAGACGACGATGCGCAAGACGATGATCGCGATAATGGGAACGACGGTGCTGACACTGGGTGCGTGCACCAATAACGAGATGCAAACCGGGATGCCGATGGCCGGCGCGATGAGCGCGACGGCAACAGTTATAGATTCCAGCGGGCGCAGCGTTGGCCGCGCAACTGCGACCGATGTCGCGGGCGGCATCCGCTACACGTTCGATTCGACGGGACTGCCGTCGGGAACGCACGGCGCGCATATCCATACGACCGGTCGCTGTGACGCCCCTGACTTCACGACGGCGGGCGGACATTGGAACCCGACCACGATGCAGCACGGCACGATGAACCCGCGTGGCCCGCACGAGGGCGATCTGCCCAATCTCATCGTCGGCACCGGGGGACGTGGGACGCTCGGCATCACGGTGCCGGGTCAGACGATGGCGGGACTGCTCGACACCGATGGCGCGGCGATCGTGATCCACGCCGGCCCCGACGACCTGAAGTCCGATCCGTCGGGCAATAGCGGTGGCAGGATCGCGTGCGGCGTGTTCGTCGCCAACTCGGGCTGAGCGGCTGAGAGACGGATCGACTGGGTCGGGGCGGGATCGCGCCGCTCTTTACCGAATCGTCTCTTTACCGGATCGTCGCCCGCCGTGGTCGGCGCGTACCCTGTTCCAGGCGGCGCAACAGCGTTTCGATCGATGGCGTATCCTCGGTTGGCATCCGCGGTAATTCGACACTGTCGATCCGTTCTCCCTCCGCCAAGGCGGGTGACCGCAGTGGCGGGACCGGACGCACCGGCTCACGCGGCGCGGCGGGCAGCGCAGCCGGATCGAACGCCGCCAGCGGCACGTCGAGGTCGACGGGAATATCGCGATCTACCGGCTCGGCAACCGGCTCAACCTTTACGGACGCAGCCGGTACAGTGTCGCCCTCTTTCTTGACCAAGGGCATTGGCTCGCCCAGATCCTTCGCGGACAGGGGCCGACGTGCGGGCGCATCGGGA
>JAPKCG010000270.1 GCA_028823055.1 Sphingomonas bacterium | reverse complement strand
CCAAGTCGCGCGAGCGCTTGATGAACGTCAGGCGATCAAGGTGCGACTCATCGTAAAGGCGGTAATTGCCCCCGCTCCGACGCGGTGCAGCGATCAAACCCTCACCCTCGTAAAAGCGGACGGTCTCGACCTTCAGCCCGGTGCGCTTCGCAATATCGCCGATCTTCATGGATGAGCCCTTGACCCTCTAGTGACATGAGGGTGCATATGGGGGGTCCGACACACGAATCGAGTGCATCATGGCGGACGACTGCTGTTCCAGGAAAGGCGACACGATCGCGCAGTTCGGCCGTAAGACCGATCAACGACGCGTGCTGATCGCCGTCATGGTTATCAACTTCGTTATGTTCGTTGCCGAGTTCGGCGGGGGGGTGTTCGCGCGGTCGTCCGCACTGATGGCGGACTCAGTCGACATGCTCGGCGATGCCGTGGTCTATGCACTCAGCCTCTATGCGTTGAGCCGCGGCCCCCGCTGGGAAGCCGGGGCGGCACTGGCCAAGGGCGGCATCATCCTCATGTTTGGCATCGCGGTCGTATTCGAGATCGTCGACAAGGTGGTCAACGGCGTTTCGCCCTCGTCTTCACTAATGCTGGCGTTCGGCGGTGCCGCGCTCGTCGCCAACCTGACCTGCCTCGCGATGCTGTGGCGATTCCGGTCGGAGAACGTGAATATGTCCAGCACGTTCGAGTGCTCGCGCAACGACGTGGCGTCAAACGTCGGCGTACTTATTGCGGCCGGGTTTATCGCCATGACCGGCGCGGCATGGCCCGATATCGCGGTGGGCGGCGTCATCGCGCTCATCTTCCTGCGGTCAGCGTGGCGTGTTCTCGCCGAAGCGATCCCGGCATGGCGAGAGACCCGGCCGGTAGCACCGGAAGTCTTGCGATGACACTCGGACGTATTTCGACTAGACGGCCTGAAATGCTGCGCAGGCTCTGGTCCCTTTTGCTCGTCATGATTGCGTCGTCCCTGGTGATGACGGCGACCGTGCACGCGCGCGAGGTTGCAGGGCCGGTGACTATCGAGTGCAGCGGCACAGTGCATAGCGACGGCGACGCCGATCAATCGCAAGGCGATGCCGACAAGGCGGTGCCGCACCACCATGCCACCTGCCACGGACAGTTACTGAACCTGCCAGCGAGCAACGCGCTGCCGTTGATGGCATGCGCTGACGGTCTGCATCCGTTCCCCGCACCCGCCAGTGCCATCGCGTCGCATCTCGTCGATCCCGCGCTGAGGCCCCCGGCCGCCTGACGACACCCGCTCGCCGGCATCTGCCGGCCCGACGTGTTCTGTCAGGATCGATATTTCATGAAAACAATGCTCGCGGCCATGCTGGCCGCGGCGTCCTGCGCATCGATAGCGCAGGCGCAACAGGAGGCGGCGCCGCAGGCGGCCACCCCGTCTGAAACGCCGACCGCGGCGCAACCGCTCCCCGGCTTCTCGCTCGATCAGGCGGTGTCTGCCGCGGGCGGAGCAGCGCCATCGGGTGCCGCTGCTACTGCATCGGTCGAGGCGGCGCAGGCGGCCCGCACGGTGGCCGGGCTCCGGCCGAACCCCGTCTTCCAAGGGCAGGTCGAGAACGTCGTCGGCTCCGGTCCTTATCGGGGCGTGCGGAGCGCGGAGACGACGGTGGGGGTCGCGATCCCGATCGAGCTTGGCGGCAAGCGCGGTGCCCGCGTTGCTGTTGCCGACGCGCAAATATCACGTGCGCAACTCCAGAGCGCGATCGTCGCGGCCGATATCCGCGTCCAGGTCACACAGCTCTATGTCGAGGCAATCGCGGCCGAACGCCGGCTGGTGACGGCGCGCGACCAGGCACGGATCGCGGCCGAAGTGCTGCGGGGGGCTGCGGTGCGCGTCCAGGCGGGGCGAGCGTCGCCGCTGGAGCAACAGCGCGCCGATGTCGCGCGTATCAATGCCGATGCCAATGTCGAGCGGCTGACCCGGCTCGCCGAGGCGGCACGGACCAATCTCGCGCGGCGGCTCGGCCGTCCGATCGACGGCACGCTCGACGCAGGCTTGCTCGACCGGTTGCCGCCGGCGACCTTCGGCCCTGCAGCACCGCTACAGACTGCCGGCACGCTGGCGCTGGCGGCGGCGGATGCCGATCTTGCCATCGCCGATGCCGGCATCAGGCTCGCGCGCGCCAACCGCGTACCCGACATCAACGTCGGACCGGCGCTCCGACGGCTGGAAGCGACGAACGATACCGCCGCGGTGTTCGCGATCTCGATCCCGATCCCGCTCTTCAACAACGGCCGCGCCGCCATCGCGCAGGCGACGGCGGAGCGGACGCGCGCCGAAGCGGTGCGGCGCGTAACCGCGCTCGACGTCGAGCAGGCGATCACCGACGCGCAAGCCGAAGCCGCCAATGCGGCAACGACCGCGCGCGCTGCGGTCGGGCCGGCGCTGGCAGCAGCAGCAGAGGCCGCGCGGATCGCGCGGATCGGCTACCGCGAGGGCAAGTTCGGCCAGCTGGATCTCCTCGATGCCGAACGCACGCTCGCCGAGACGCGCGTCGCCGCGATCGACGCGCTCGCCAACTATCAGAATGCCCGTGCGCGATTGGAGCGGCTGACCGCGCCTGCGCCGACCACCAACACCGGGGGAACCGACCGATGAAGACCATCCTGACGGGCGGCGTTCTGCCGTTCGGCCTTGCCCTGTTGCTCGCGGCCTGTGGCAGCAGCTCCGAAGGCGGCAACGAGACTGCCGGAAACGAAACCAGCGCAGGTGCCGAAGCCGGCGGTAACGAAGCCGCCCATGCCGATGAGGGTGCGGTAACGCTCTCGGCGGACCAGATCACCGCGGCGGGCGTCCAGATCGGTCGCCCGCTCACGGGCGGTGCGGGGACGATCGAACTGCCGGCGACGATTGAGGGCGACCCGCAGGGGACGCAGGTCGTTTCGGCCGCAATCGGCGGGCGTGTCGTGGCACTCACGCGCAACCTCGGCCAATCGGTCGGGCGCGGGCAGACGATCGCCGTCATCGAAAGCCGCGAGGCCGCACAGCTCAAGGGTGAGGTCGAGGCATCGCGTGCCCGGCTCGCGCTTGCCAACTCCAATCTCAGCCGCGAGCAGCGGCTGTTCGCGCAGCGCGTGTCGCCCGAGCAGGATTTGATCGCCGCGCGCACCGCGGCAATCGAAGCACGTATCGCCTACCGGCAGGCGCAGAGCCAGGTGTCGGCAGCGGGCGGGGGCGGGGGCGGGCTCAACCGGCTCGGCATCGTCGCGCCGATCGGCGGTCAGGTCATCGCCCGACCGGTCGTGCTAGGGCAGACGGTCGCAGCAGACAGCGAACTCTATCGCATCGCCAATCTCAGCCGGGTGTCGCTGGCGCTCAACCTCAGGCCAGAAGATGCCGGCCGGGTGAAGCCAGGTAATATTGTTACCGTGACGGCGCCGGGGCGGCAGGCGAGCGCTCGAATCAGTTTCGTGTCGCCAGCCCTCGATCCGCAGACACGGCAGGTGCCGGTCATCGCGACGCTCGACAATGGTGGCGGTCAGTGGCGCGTCGGCGAGCCCGTCACCGCTGCGGTCCAACTCAGCGGTAGCGGAGGCAGCAATGCGGTCCGCGTGCCGACGACGGCAGTGCAGACGGTCGAAGGCAAATCAGTCGTTTTCGTCCGTACGGCCAAGGGGTTCCAGTCGACCCCGGTCACGCTCGGCGACGCGGCCGGCGATACCGTCATCATCCGCTCGGGCCTGACCGGCCAGGAGCAGATCGCCACCACCGGCAGCTTCACGCTCAAGGCCGAACTCGGCAAGGGCGAAGCGGCGCACGAGGATTGATGTCATGATCGCTCGCATCGTCAATTGGGCGGTTGAGAAGCGCTGGCTCGTCCTGCTCCTCACCGCCATCGTCGCCGTCATCGGCGCCTTTTCGCTCTCCCGGCTACCGATCGACGCGGTGCCGGACATCACCAACAATCAGGTGCAAATCAACGTTCGCGCGCCCGCGCTCTCGCCCGAGCTGGTCGAGAAGCAGGTGTCGTTCCCGATCGAAACCGCGCTCGCCGGCATCCCCGGCCTCGACAATACCCGCTCACTCAGCCGCAACGGCTTCGCGCAGATCACCGCGGTCTTCGACGAATCCACCGACATCTATTTCGCCCGCCAACAGGTCGGCGAACGGTTGCAGGGCGTCGCGGAAAGCCTGCCCGATGGCGTGAACCCAGAGATGGGGCCGATCGCGACCGGGTTGGGCGAGGTCTATATGTGGACTGTCCGGCTGGAACACCGAAAGGACGACAAGCACCGCGCTGGCGAGCCGGGGCAGCAACCTGACGGCAGCTATATCACACCGGAAGGCGAGCGGCTGACTACGCCTGAAGATAAGGCGACCTATCTGCGGACCGCGCAGGACTGGATCGTCACGCCTCTGCTCAAGAACGTACCCGGCGTGGCGGGCATCGATTCGATCGGTGGCTACGCCAAGCAATATCTTGTCGTCCCCGACGTGCAGAAACTGGCGTCGCTCAAGATTACACTGACAGATCTTGGCACCGCGCTTGAAAAGAACAACACCAGCGTCGGAGGGGGGTTCGTCAATCGCAACGGTGAAGGATTGGCGGTCCGGTCGGACGCGCTGGTGCGCAATGCGAACCAATTGGTGCGCACCGTCGTTGCCACCCGTGACGGTATCCCCCTTACTCTTGACCAAGTCGCCAACGTCCGCACGGGGCAGGCGATCCGGATGGGCTCGGCGTCGGAGAACGGCACCGAAGTCGTCGTCGGCACCGCGATCATGCGGATCGGCCAGAACAGCCGCAACGTGGCGACCGCGGTCGCCGACCGGGTGAAAACTAT
>JAPKCG010000269.1 GCA_028823055.1 Sphingomonas bacterium | reverse complement strand
CTAGAGGTAAGTATCGACGGAGGTCTGGACGAGCAATGCCGTGGCATTGGCCGCGTCTATGACGCGACCGAAGAGACGATGGTTCCTGACGCCAGCCTCTCCATTCGCGACCGGGCGATCGCCGCCTGGCCGACCGCGTGGCATGGGCAGAACCTGCGCGATATCCTCGTTTCGCTCGGCTATGACGTCGATACGCCGTGGCGCGACCTGCCGAAAAAGGATCGCGACTGGATCCTCTTCACTGACGAGGCGCCGACGGTGCCGGTCTATGCGGGCCTGACGCCCGAACAGACCCGGACGGCGCTCAAGCGCCGCATGGAGCCGAGCTACCAGGGCACCTTCACCGGCGCGCGCCGCTATGTGCTGGAAACCTTCGCTAACACGAAAAGCGCGCTGATGAAGAAGCGCGTCTCGCAATATATCATCGGCCGCGATTGCCCGACCTGCGATGGCAAGCGCCTGAAGCGCGAAGCCCTGTCGGTCAAATTCGCCGGCCTCGACATTGCCGAGTTCGGCGACTTGACGGTGCTCAAGCTGAAGGACTTGCTGATGCCCGTCGCGCAAGGCGCGTATGGGGCGGTCTCCGCCCCCTCGAAGGGCCATGTTCTGGAGAAAGCGGCCCGCGATGCAGCGGTCGAACAACGGGTTGCGGCGGGCGGCTCTGCGCACAAGAGCGCGCCCGACGTACGCCGCACGCCCAATCTCTCCGACGAGAAGCGGATCGCTGCCCAACGCCTCGCCTGCGAATTGATCGAGCGGCTGGACCCGCTGATCGATCTTGGCCTTGGCTACATTTCGCTCGACCGCAGCACGCCGACGCTCTCCTCCGGAGAGCTGCAGCGCTTGCGGCTTGCCACGCAATTGTCGTCACAGCTTTTCGGCGTGGTCTATGTGCTTGACGAGCCTTCGGCAGGGTTGCACCCGGCAGATGGCGAAGCCTTGCTCACCATCCTCGAGCGTCTCAAGGCGGCGGGCAACTCCCTGTTCGTCGTAGAACATGATCTCGACGTGATCCGCCGCGCGGAATGGCTCGTCGATGTCGGGCCAGGAGCCGGGGAAAAGGGCGGTGAAGTCCTCTACAGCGGGCCGATAGAGGGGCTTGCCGACGTCGAGACTTCGATCACCCGCCGCTACCTGTTCGCAGAGCCGCTCCGCAGTGAGCGCACACCGCGCGATCCCAAGGCATGGCTACGCCTTGAAGGGATCAGGCGGAACAATCTCCATGGTCTCGACGTCGAGTTTCCCATCGGCTGCTTCACCGCTGTCACCGGCGTTTCGGGATCGGGCAAATCCAGTCTGGTCAGTCAGGCGCTGCCCGAGCTCGTGACGGAACACCTCGGCGGCTCCCCCGGGGCCGAGGAGGAGGATATCGATCCGCTGCTCGACGTTGCGCAGAACGACACTGAAGGACGCCTTGTCGCAGGCATGGAGCATGTTCGCAGGCTGGTGCGGGTCGATCAGAAACCGATCGGCCGCACGCCGCGCTCGAACCTGTCCACCTACAGCGGCATGTTCGACCATGTGCGACGGATCTTCGCTGATACGCCGCTCGCCCGCCGGCGGCACTACAGCCCGGGAAGGTTCTCGTTCAACGTCGCGCAAGGCCGCTGCCCGGTGTGCGAGGGCGAGGGATACGTCATGGTGGAGCTGCTGTTCCTGCCGAGCGTTTTTGCCCCGTGCTCGACCTGTCATGGCTCTCGCTACAACCCGCAAACGCTCGAAGTCGAATGGAACGGGCGCAATATCGCCCAGGTGCTCGAACTGACGGTCGACGATGCGTGCAATTTCTTCGCTGGCGAGGCATCGGTGATGCGCTCCCTCGACGTGTTGCGGGAGATCGGTCTTGGCTATCTGAGGCTTGGTCAGCCGGCGACCGAGCTGTCTGGCGGGGAGGCGCAGCGCATCAAGCTGGCGACTGAACTGCAACGCGCTCAACGCGGTAACACGATCTACATCCTCGACGAGCCAACATCGGGGCTTCACCCCTCCGATGGCGACCGGTTGATGCAACACCTGCAGGGCCTCGTAGACGCCGGCAATACCGTCGTAGTCGTCGAACATGACATGCGCGCCATCGCACAGGTGGACTGGATCATCGACCTGGGACCGGGGGCCGGTGAAGATGGGGGCCGTATCGTTGCCAGCGGCGTCCCTGGCGTCGTTGCGGAAGCGGAAGGCAGTCTCACCGCCCGCTATCTCAAGGCGGCACTATAGGTCGTAAATCTGGCCGAACGCACGTTCCATAAGGTGCATCAAAACACACGCTGGAATGGGTCGAATCTGGAAGCGGGAGCCGGCGATGTGTCACCGCGGTTGACGCGGCTCAGGGTTTGAGTGCCCGTCAGATGCGCCGTGTTCGTGTGATACGCGGCGTGGCGGACGGCCAATCGCTGACCATCCGCCACGCTTACTTTGTGAGGGCCTTCTCCAGGGAGAGAGCCCTCACATGGTTCGTCGAAACGCCCCGTCTTAATTCCCTGCTGCGATTTCCTCGACGAGCTTGGCACAGAAGGCGGGCAGATCATCGGGATCGCGGCTGGTAACAAGGCCGTTGTCGACCACGACTTCCTCATTGGCCCATGTACCGCCGGCGTTCTCGATATCGACCTTCAGCGTCGGGTAGGACGTCAAGGTGCGACCCTCAAGCACGCCCGCCTCGATCAATGTCCAGGGTGCATGGCATATCGCCGCAACAGGTTTCTTCTGGTCGAAGAAAGCCCGGATGAAACCAATTGCCTCGACATTGCCGCGCAGCTTGTCGGCACCGACCGTCCCTCCGGGCACAACAAGTCCGTCGAAATCGTCGGCTTTCACCTCGGAAAACGTCTTGTCGATCGTATAGCTGCCGCCCTCGTCAAGATCGCTATTGACTGTGCGAGCCTTGCCCGGTTCGAAACTGATCACCGTCACTTTGCCACCAGCGTCCTCGACAGCTTGCTTCGGCTTCGAGAATTCCGGTTCTTCCGTCCCGCGGGGTGCGATCAGAATGGCAACGGATTTGCCTTCCAAAGTCATAGTTTATTTCCTGTTCCGTCGAAGACTTAAGGTCAGGTGCCCGGCTTGAGCACGACCTTCGTCCAACCAGCATCGCGCGCGTCGAAATGCTTGTAGGCGTCGGGTGCCTGATCAAGCGGCAGGCGGTGCGAGATGATTTGGGCAGGATTGGCCCGGTCTTGCTCGATAAGCTTCATCAGTCGCCGGTTGTAGTGCTTTACATTGCACTGGCCGGTGCCGATCTTCTGGCCCTTGAACCAGAAGTTGCCGAAGTCGAACGCCATCTTGCCTTCCTTCTGGAGATCGTCGGGCGCGTTCGGGTCTTCCGGAATGAACACGCCGACGACGCCGATTCCACCGGTGGCCTTCGTGCTCTTGACGAGGCAGTTCATCGTGTAATTGCTGCGCTCCTTGCCGTGGCGATCGCAACACTGATACCCGACCGCCTCGACCCCCCGGTCAGTCCCGAGGCCGCCGGTCGCGTCAAGGATCTGTTGGGCGGGATCGCCCTTGCGCATGTCGATCGGAATGGCGCCCATCGCCTCGGCCAGTTTCAGGCGGTCATCGTGAGAATCGACCACGAAGATCTGAGAGGCACCGCGGATTTCGGCTGAGTGCGCGGCCATCAGACCGACCGGACCGGCGCCGTAGATCGCGATGCTTTCGCCAGGCAGGAAACCGGACAGTTCGACGCCATGCCAACCCGTGGGGAAGATGTCGGAGAGCATGACATAGTCATCATCCTTCTCTTCGGCGTCTTCGGGCAGCTTCAGACAATTGAAGTCCGCATAAGGAACGCGCATCAACTCGGCCTGACCACCTTGCCACGGACCCATCTCGGCAAAGCCATACGCCGCGCCGGCGGTTCCAGGGTTGGTCGTGAGGCAAAATCCCGTCAAACCGCGTTCGCAGTTTTCGCAGAAACCGCAACCGACGTTGAACGGCATGCACACGCGATCGCCCTTCTTGATACGATCGACGGCAGAACCGACTTCGACGACCTCGCCAAGGTTTTCGTGACCGAAGACCCTGCCCTTCTCGAAGCTGGTCCGGCCCTCATACATGTGAAGGTCCGACCCGCAGATATTGGTCGTGGTCAGCCGGATGATAACATCGGTCTGCTTTTCGATCTTGGGATCATCTATGGTGTTGACAGAAACATCTTTGGGCCCGTTGTACACGACAGCTTTCACGGATCTTTACCTTTCGCAGTTATTCTTCAATGCGTCATCAAATCGAGAGCTTGCTGATGATCCGGGCCATCGCAACGGCGGAGGACATCGCGCCCTTCCAAGTGATCTCAGTTTCCTGAACCTTATGCTACCTGAGAGGTTCCTTCCCGCAGGGCCATCCTGGGATCGGTTCGCGGCGGTTTTATGAATGATGTAGCCAGAACGGCCGAATAACGCGCCAAATTGAAGTGCTCAAAAAATCTCCAACGAAGCAATGATGTCGTTACGTCGCGACACATCAACGGCGCCTTATCAGCAAATTCAGAGGTTTGATAAGCGCAAAAGACAAGGCCATCCACTATCGCGGATGGCCTGTCGTATTCATTTACTCATTTCTCGATTCGGCCAGCCCATCGATTTCGGATGGAAAAACAAGCCTTACGGTGCAGTCAACGGCAGCTTGGGGAGCCGCCCGCTCCGCTATTTCGCGGCCAGCAGGGTGAACTTATGAATCTGCGGCGGTTCAGAAAACAGTTCGTCCGCCTTCTCCATCAGTGCGGCGGCAACCTTGCCGTCAAGATGGGCCTGCCGATCCTCCTCCGTGTCGAACGTATCGAAGATCGCGTACGCACCGGGACCTTCCTCGATCGCATACC
>JAPKCG010000268.1 GCA_028823055.1 Sphingomonas bacterium | reverse complement strand
CCTCGATCTGCTCGATCAGGCAGGACATCCTTGCCGAGCAACGCTTTGGCGACGCCGGCGCCAAGCAGGTCGGCGACCTCGGTCACCACGGCCGACGCGCCGCGGGCTCCCGCCCCAATCAGGATAGCGACCTTGGCGCCTGCATTCAGTACCTCCGCAGCGCGCGCGAGATCGGCGGGCTGCGGGACGACGATCGGATGTGCATAGCCGGTGCCCGAGCGGGTGAAGACGTGCGCCTGGCCCGGCTCCTCATATTTCGTATCCTGTATGTCCTTGGGCAGCACGATGGTTGAGACCGCGTTGCCCGCGACCGCGATCCGGATCGCGCGATCGGTCACATGGCGGACCTGCGCCGGCGCGCTCGCCTCCTGCACATAGGCGGCGACGTCGGCAAACAGTCGGTCGAGATTGAGCTCCTGCTGATAGCTTGCACCGCGCACGGTGCTCTCGGCCTGGCCCGCGATCGCGAGGACCGGGACATGGTCGAGCTTGGCGTCATAGAGCCCGGTGATCAGGTGGGTCGCGCCCGGACCGCCGGTCGACAGGCAGACGCCGAGCTCGCCGGTGAATTTCGCATGCGCCGTCGCCATGAAGGCCGCCATCTCCTCGTGGCGGACCTGGATGAACTCGATGCCCGAGCCTTCCTTCTCGGCGCGCTGGAGCGCCCCCAGCACGCCATTGATGCCATCGCCAGAATAGCCGTAGATTCGGCTCACGCCCCAATCCTTGAGGCGCTGGACGAAGAAATCGCTCGACATGCGGGCCATGCCGCCCTCCACTTTGGGATTTGGTTTCGAGCCGGAGAGGTTCAGTCACGCATGCTCGCGCTGACGAGAAGAACGTCGCAGTGCGCACAGGCGTTCCCGCCGGTCGGCGGCTTCGCCCCCATCGGTGCGCGCTAGGGCCGGCCCGACGGCGAGCTCGCTTCTTCGGTCGTTGAGGCATGTCGGTGTCGCTCACTGCCCAACCGCGCCAGGTCATCGGTTTGCGACTGTCCAAACGCGGACAGCTAAAACCTGTCATTCACCGCCGAAACGCTTCGCGAGACGCGCACTCGCTCCGCTCTTGGCCGCCAGCTTCGCGCCATAGCGCATGACCGTCTTGGGATCGCGCCAGCGATAGGCCTGCATGATGGCGGGCAGGCTCTCTCCTGCCGCAAAATTGTCTTGCGCCACGCCAACCCGGATCGAATGGCTCGACACGGCCGCGACCCAGCGCTCGGGCCGCGCCGCGCTCATCGCCCCCAGCAGTTTCTTGTCGAATGCCTGGCGGATCAACCGCTTGTAGATGAGCGTGATCGTGCCGGGGTTGAGCGCCTCCTCTCCCACACCGCGGATCGAGCCATCGAACCAGGTTTCGACGCGCCGGAACAGGGCCCCGCGCGCAATCCCGGCCTTGTCGCACCATTCAGCGATCGCGCGCATGGTCGCGGGCGAGAGATAGGCGAGAGCCCCCTGCCCTTCCTGATCGGTCTTGCTGCGGCCGATCTCGACCACCCCTGCCCCGTCGACGTCGGGCCCGTCGATATGCTCGATACGCATCGCCGCGAGTTCGGAGCGCCGGCAGCCGGTATCATAGTTGACCTGCAGTAGCGCGCGATCGCGCGCGCCCAGGAGATCGCGGCGCGTGGCCTTGAGGAGGACCGCGAGGCTCACGCCGCTCGCCGGCGCGTCGAGATCGCTGACATCGCCCTTGTAGCGGATACCCCGCGCCTGCGTCTGGCGGGTGCCGAGAAGCTTGCGCGCCGCCTTGTGCTCGAGCTGCACGAGCGGGGCTGCGGTCGGATCGTCCAGCCCCGCCATGCGATAGGCCCAGCCGATATTGACGAGATAGCGCGCGATCGTCGCGGCCGCCCTCTGCGGCGTCGCCCGCGTCGCCTCATCATGATCCTGACCCGACAGCGCGCGGACATAGGCCGCGACGGTCTCGGCGGTCGCCTCCCCTGCCCGCACTCGGGTGCGCCGGCACCAAGCATCCCAGAGCTTCATGTCGGAAAGGAACGCGCGGATCGTGTTCGGCGACCAGGCCCGCGCCGCGGCCGCGATGACCTGCGGATCGACCGCCGCCTTGTCGATAGCCAGCGCGCGGACCTCGCCCACGACGTCGTCGGCGCCGGCGGGCGGCGTGCTTTGCCTGCGGGTGAGGGCCGTTTTCGCCATGACGGCGAGACATAGCCCGGTCCTTCTCATAATAATAGGGTCGTGATAATCTCCCATTATCACGACTACGCATACGAGCCAATTTGACTGAGAGCAGCTCTGGGTTAAAAGACGGCGTGGACGCGCCTCTCTCGAACAGCCGCTACGGCCCCGCCTACAGCGCGAAGATGGTCTCCGCGATCGCCTCCTGCACGGCCGCCATTACGCGTCTCGATGCCCGGTTTTGCGTTAGTTCGGTGGCATCGGCCTGGGCACGCCGCGCCGCCTGGAGTGGCTACACCCGGGCCCTGCAACTGCAATCGGCCGAGATCGACGAAATTGACGTATTTTCCTGGGGCTGCGGGCTGCAAATCCCCGGCCGGCCGCTGCGGTCGACCAACCTCGACCTGTTCGATCGCTTTCCCGCCTGGGAAGCGGCGCTGCGCGATCCCGACCCCCTCGCCTGGCGCGACGCGCTCCCGACCGCGATCGGCGAGATCGAGATAGCCGCGGACCATTCGCCGCTGATCCGCGCGCTCGATCGGGTCCGCCAGCATGCGCGTCTCGACAGCACCGCCCTGCCCTGGCTCTCGCTGCCCTTCGCTCTGCGCGACAAGGGGATGGTGACCACTCCCCTGCCCTGCCTCGTGGGCGGCGTGAAGGCGTTTAGGCTGAAGCGAACTGTCGGAGACGAGGACTGGTATGCGGCCATGCGCAGCCTTGAGGCAAGCGCCACCGCAAACCTCGCACGGTTGCACGAGCTGGAAAAGCTCCATCGCGCGGCCCAGCATGCGATCGTCGCGGAATATCGACCTGGCCACCTCCCGGGGCTCGCGGCCCTCCTCCATCACCGGCCACTGCTCTCGCCTCAGTCGCTGGCGGAGCTGCTCAGCATGAGCGTTGCCGGCGCGAGCAAACTGCTGGGCCGTGCCGTCGACTGCGGCTTGCTCGTGGAGATCACCCAGCGGCGGACCTGGCGCGTGTTCCTGAGCACGGACCTTGCCATCGAGTTTGGCTTTGCAGCGCCCAAGCGTGGACGGCCGCGCAACGTGGTCCCTCCCCCGCCAGCGAGCCGCGAGCTGTCGGAGGTCTTCGATGCCTTCGATCGCGAGATGGAGAACATCGACAAGCTTCTCCAGCATCGCGCCGAGAGTTTGTGAACGACAGTCCGCAGGAGGATCTTTCGCTTGCCGCCCGGTCTGATGAACCGGTCTATCAACCGGAGCATCCTTCTGTCGAACGATTGGAATGTCGTCGGCTGGCCGGGGCCTCTCTACCGAGGTGCGCCGGCAAACCTTTCACCAAAGGGGTAGCTGCCTCCCCTCCCCTGTTCGCAATTCATAGCGCTGGATGCAGCAAGAACTGATTTGCCGGCGAGCGCGGTCTCGTTCCCCTTGTCCCAGTGGTGAAACACGAGCTCTGCAGTCGGCGGCTATCGTCTATCGATAGTTGAAGGCGGTAGCTGCAATGTCCAGTCCACGGGTTCTCTGACCCACAACGGCATGCTTCTCGTGATCAGGCTTGGCAGGAAGGCCCCACAGCGGCCTTCTGGGCGCTTTGCTTGCCGTGGGGATAGCCGAGAGCGGAAACACGCTGTGCGGGCTGCTGGCGGCGCTCAGTGCAGGTCGGACTTCGTTCGGGTCTTGGAAAATGGCTCCTGTCACGGTGCCCTCGGCGACCTGAGCGTAGTGAGGTGCTCCGCGATGGCTGGCTTGCAAGGAGTCTAGGCGCCGCGATAATCGACGTCGATCTGCGGTCGGGTGTGTGAGGCGACGCACGCGACGGAGCTTTTTGGGTGGACGACGTGCTTAGTGCGCGGCGATCGTCCCTTCCCCTTCTTCCCAATCAATTCTTCAAAAGAAGGGAGCGCCGCAGGCGTGTTAATCTCTTTAGAGAATAGGATAAAAAGTTAAGCTGTGGATGGATCTTTCGCGACTCGCCGATTCAGCGCGAGTCGGGAGTTCAGCGCCGTTCCCATTATACCGTTTGGCCGTTCCTGAAATACCCTGCGGGGCGTTCCCATTGAACCGTGATTCGGTTCCTCATGTACCGTGCCCCGTTCCTGAAATACCGTGGGCACGGCGCGGGCCACAGGACGTCTCCAAGGGAGTAAAACGCGTTTTACTCGTCCGCAAAGTGGCTGTTTTCCGAGCCTTTCAGGCATGTTACACCCGGCAGCGCTCGTTGTCGAACTATAGGCGTCAGGCGAGGCCGCCCTGTGTTCGGAGGAGTCGAGCGGCATTTCCGCGGCCCTCCCGAGTCCTTGGGCGAATCATTGACGGTCTTTTAGGAACGGGACCCTGCGGAACTGACCTAAAACGGCGATGATCTCGACGTTTTGTTGCCTTGAGCGCATCCCGCTCGGCTGCCTGGACCGCGAAGTTTCGAGGTTTCTCGGGAGCCGGCCAGTGATCTCGACGGTACATTGAGAACGGGGCTTGGCCAGGCGATGGGCGCCGATTGTGGATGTCTAGCGCTCCCGGAGGCGTTTGCAGTCGAAGCATTCACGGTATTTCAGGAACGGCATCGAAGCAGCGAGGATGACTCCCCCTCCCCTCCCCAGCCTCTTTGGAGCGTCGACAGTTTGACCTTTAGAGTCCTCTAGCAAGGAGGAACCCCTCCGACTTCAGTCGGATACTGGCTTCAGCCACAGACTCGCGTGCTAGCCTGTAACCTCGGGAAAAGCGGAA
>JAPKCG010000267.1 GCA_028823055.1 Sphingomonas bacterium | reverse complement strand
GTCGATCCAGCCGCCATAGATGTCGATCATCCCGGCGACGACGCGCGGGTTTTCTGTATCGAGATCGTCGAGCCCGGAAAAGTCGCCCATCGTCGAGCTTTCATTCTCGAAAATCGTATCGCCGCGATTATGGTAATACTGCACGTCGTTGAGCCAGTCGGGCGTCTTGGCACGCGCGTCGCCCTTTCGAATGTAGGGCGTATAGGCATAGGTCGGATCGGTGAGCTTTGCGAAATTGGCAGCGGTCATCACCTGCTCGCCCGCAAAGCCCGGATTGATCGGCACGCCGTTCGGCCCGCCGCGTCGCTGAAACGGATAGTCGGCGATCGACCGATACGGGCATTCGGTGCCCTCACGGCATTCGCGATATTTGATGACGTCGGCGGTATGGTTGGCGATGATGTCCATATAGACCTTCATCCCCCGCGCATGCGCCGCATCGACCAGCGCGCGAAAATCCGCCTCGGTGCCCAGATGCGGATCGACCGTCTTGAAATCGGTGATCCAGTAACCGTGATAGCCCGCGCTTTCGTGCCCCGCCGCGCCCTGTACCGCCTTGTTCTTGAAGATCGGCCCGACCCAGATCGCGGTCGCTCCCAGATCCTGGATATAGCCCAGCCGCCGCGTCAGCCCTTTGAGGTCGCCGCCGTGATAAAAGCCTTTATGCGTCGGATCGAACCCGGTCTGAAGCGGGCCGCCTTTCAACCCGCCGCGATCGTTCGACGGGTCGGCATTGTCGAACCGGTCGGGCAGAACGAAATAAACGACCTCATCCTGCGGCAAGCGATCGCGGAACGACGCTGTCGGCGCCGGAGCCTGCGCTAAGGCCGCATCCGGGATCAGCGCCGACAGCGCGACGGCGGCGAGCAGCGTGCGCATCCTCATGCCGCTATTTTCGCGGCGCAATGGTGCGCGATGAAGTCGTCATGGCCCGGCATCGCGCGGGCGACTGCGGCCACGCGATGCCGGGCATTCTGAAGAAAGGCCGCCAACGCTTCGGGCGCGGGCACATCGGCGAGGGGATGATAGGTTTCGGGCATGATCTGCTGTCCCAACATGACTTGCAGCCAGCCGACCTCGGTAAACAGCTCGTCGCTGTCGCGAGTGATCGTGCCGGTCTGGCGGAAAAGGTCGATCCGGTGGCGCAGACGCTCCGGGATCGGCGTTGCGCGACGGGCCTGCCAGAATGGTTCGGTGCGCCCGTTCGCGTGATAATGCAGCACGAGCAGGTCGCGGATAGCCTCCCATTCGCGCGCAGTCTGACGGTTGAATTCCTCGACCGCCACCTTGGTCGGACGCGCGCGGGGAAACAGCTGCAACAATCGCGCGATGCCCGACTGGACCAGATGAATGCTCGTCGATTCGAGCGGCTCCATGAACCCCGCCGCCAGCCCCAGCGCCACGCAATTGCCGACCATCGCCCGCCGCCGCCGCCCCGTCGTGAAGCGCAGCGGGCGCGGGTCGCCGATCGGGGCCGCATCGAGCCCGGCGAGCAGGATCGCGGTCGCCTCGTCATCCGACAGATGATCGCTCGCGTAGACGATGCCGTTGCCCGTTCGGTGTTGCAGCGGGATACGCCATTGCCACCCCGCCCGATGCGCGCTTGCGCGGGTATAAGGTCGCCATGGCCTGATCGCTTCACTCGGCACCGCGATCGCGCGGTCGCATGGCAACAGGTCGGACCAGTCGTCATAGCCTGCGCCCAGCGCCTGTTCGATCAACAGGCCGCGAAACCCCGAACAATCGACGAAGAGGTCGCCCGCGATACACCGGTCATCCGACAGGTGAACCGCGGCGATATCGCCCGTCGCGTCATCGCGTTCGAACGAGACGATATCTCCCTCGATCCGTCCGACACCCCCCGCCTCGGCATGACGACGCAGATAGGCGGCATAGAGCGCCGCATCGAAATGAAACGCCCAGGCATGGCCGCTCGCCCGATCGGCGGGGCCGGTGTCACGCGCAAAGCGGCCATTGACCGCGGCGAGCGCCGACACGCTGTAGTCCCACAGTCCCGCCGTTCCGCCGGAAAGCCGGTCACGTAACCAATAATGGTGGAAGGGGAGCAGTCCCCAACCCTGCCCGATCGTGCCGAATGCGTGGAGATAGCGGTCATCGGGCGCGCCCCAGCCGACGAATTCGATGCCCAGCTTGAACGTCGCGCCGGTTTCACGAACGAAGTCATCCTCGTCGATCCCCAGCGACTGATTGAACAATCGCAGCTGCGGGATCGTCGCTTCACCCACGCCAACGGTGCCGATCGCATCGGATTCGATCACCGTGACACATGTCTCCGATGGCAGGAACCGTGCGAAGGCCGCAGCGGCCATCCACCCTGCGGTTCCGCCGCCGACGATTACGACCGTCCGTTCGTCGTCCTGGCTCATCGCGTTGCTCCTTCGCCTGGCCATCGTTCCGGGCAGCGCCGCCGCATCACCCGGAACGCACGGTTACCGCTCAGAACTTATAGGTGAAGCCCGCAAGGAAGCGACGCCCATAGCGCTGATAATCGATGATCTGCAGCGGCTGATCGGGATTTTGCGTCACAAATGGCTCGTTGGTCAGATTCTGCCCCTGCAGATAGACCGACAGGCCCTGGAACAACCCGTTCGAGAAATCATAACCGAGCTGGCCATCGATAATGGTTTCATCGCGCGCGCGGCGATTGACGCGGTTCGCGCCGAAGCCCGACACTTCCCCGACGAAGCTCGACCGGTAACGAACCGATCCACGCGCGGAAAAGCCCCATTTTTCGAAATAGGCTGTCCCGTTCGCGACCCAGCGCGAATAGCCCGGCAAATCGGTCTTTTCGGCGCCCGGAAACGGCGTGATCTCGGTCTTCGTATATGACGCGCCGCCGGTCACGCCGAACCCGTCGAGTGCACGGGTAAAGACGCTGAAGGGCATCGTTCCCGCCAGCTCGACACCATAGAGCGATCCGCCCTTGACGTTGTACGGCACCGTAATGACGCCGAAGGGCGACACGTAATTGGGTGCCCCCGGATTCGTCGTCTGGAAACTGGTGACCGGCAATCCCGAATAATTATACGCCGATTCGGGAATATTCTGGTCGATGACGTAGCTGACGAGCTTCTTGTAGTAGAACTGCGCCGCGATGTAGCCTTTGCTGCGGAAGTATTTCTCGAACGACAGATCGGCGGCGTTGGCGCGGAACGGACGCAGGAACGGGTTGCCGCTACTGCCCGAGATCAGCCCGCGCTGCTGGTCGACGCCATAATTGAGGCCAAGGCGCATATCGTCCATCCGCGGCCGCATCACTTCACGCGCCAGCCCTGCGCGAATGACGAAATCGCTCGGGAAACGCAGCGACAGGTTGCCGCTGGGCATCACATCCCAATAATCCGCGCCCTGCCGGATCGGCACCAGCGTCGAATTGGCCCCGACATAGAAACCGTCGGTATGCTGCGACGTGTTGATCGCCTGCACCCCGATATTGCCCGTCAGTTCGGATGCACCGATGCTCTGGCGGATGTTCGCCTGCACATACATCGTCATCAGATCCTCGGCGACCGCATAGGATTTCGCAGGCACGTCGAGCGAGGTATTGGGGCTCAGCTGATAGACGCCGCCGGCGAGCAATTCGGTCGGATCGTAGCTGATGATCGGCCAAAGTCCGAGATAGCTCTGCTGCGAGGGCGTCTTCAGATATTGCGATGGCACCGCCTGAATCAGCGACCCGTTGGCAAGCTGGAGCAGCGCCTCGTTGGGCACCAGCGACTTGTCGTGGTTGGTGTAATTCAACCCCGCCTGCACGCTGGAGAAAAAGCTGTCTTCCAGCTCCTTTTGCACTTCGGCGCGATACTGCCAGATGCGATCATCGATCTTGCGGTTGTTGAAATAGCCCGCCTGCACGTTGCTCCCGCCCCAGCCAAGCGGATCGGTCAGCCGGATCAAATTGGGGTCCGAATAATCGAGCTGATGCGTGAAGATCGTGCCCGTCGTCGTCGAATTGAACCCAATCGTATCGGTCGGGTCGGTCGCGACATTGCCATAGCCCGTGCCCGAATAGCTTTCGAGAACCAGCTCGTTGCGCTTGGTCTTCGAATAACTGACATCGAACGTCGCGTTCCAGCCGTCGTCGCCCTTCCACGCATTGTTCCATCCGAATGAATAGAGCTTGGCGCGACGCTGAAACGCATCGTTGCGGATCACGCCCTGTACCGTCGTGAACGCCCCTTGCGTATAGGTGCCATCCGACACCGTGGCGGTCGCGGGATCGAAACCGGTCCCGAATCCGCCGCCAAAGCCAAGCGGCAATTCGATCCCGCGCTTGATCTGGTCGTCCTTGAAATCCGAATAAAAGCCGTCAAAGGTCGAGGTGAAATTCTCGACCGGCTTGAATTCGAGCGTGCCCGTCACGCCGAACCGCTTGAGGTCGGTCGAGGTGATGTAGGATTTGGACCCGCCGATCAGCGCCGCGTTGTTCGGCCCGGCCGCGCCATAACCCCAGGCGTTGAATTCCTGGATCTGATAAGGTTCGTCGGTATAGCTCGCCGCTACCGCGACACCGACCTTGCCGTCGGCGAACTGGTCGACATAGGTGCCGGTGACGCGATAGCCGAACTGTTTCGAATCGGCATTGAGCTTGCCCAGATCGGCATCGACCCCGCGCGCACCGATCGATATCACCCGCTTGCCATATTCGATCGGACGGATCGTGCGCAGATCGACCGTGCCCGACAGGCCCTGTCCGACGATCGAGGCCATCGGCGTTTTATAAACGAGCACCTGATTGACGACTTCGGAAGGATATTGGTCATATTCGACCGCGCGATTGTCGCCGGTCGAGGTCTGTTCGCGCCCGTTCAGCAG
>JAPKCG010000266.1 GCA_028823055.1 Sphingomonas bacterium | reverse complement strand
GACGCTTGGGGCGATGGCTGGATCAAGCAGTTCGTCGATCAGCTCAGCGTCATGGCCGGCCACTCGGGCAGCCGGGAACAGGGCATTCAGGCAGTCGCGGCGGAGCGGCGAGATTTCGTTGAGGGCAAGGCGCGAACCGGCCTTGGCGGCCCAGACCGCAAGCATCCCTGTTCCGGCCGAGGGTTCCAACACAAGCTCGTCAGTGGCTAGCACGCAAGCCCTGGCGGCAAGCCAGGCAAGGCGCGGCGGCGTCGCGAACTGCTGCCATTCGATCTGCTCGTCGCTGCGATTGGTCTGGGTCGGCAGTCGGGCATCGACGGAGCAGAAGAACTGTTCCGCCTCGTCGATCGACGCCGAGAGCAGGATCTGATCCGCTGCTCGCAGGTATTGAACCTGTGCCAGCTCGGTAGCTGCATGGGCGTCACGAACTGACCAACGCCCGAGAGCATCGCTCCCCCCGAAGTGCTCTGTCATGATGCGCGTGACGTCGCTGCGTGAAAGCGCGCGGCCTGCCTCTAACTCGGATGCCATGGTCTGGGCCGCCATCACAACGATGGGCGGTGACGGTTCATCGAATGCAAAGGCGAGGGAAGAATTGGACATGGGAACCTCCTGACGAGGTCCTGCGGCGGGCAGGCCTCAATCAGCCGAAGGCCCCCTCCCCTCTGCTGATGGATCAGGTTTTCGGGCAAGCCGCGACTTCAGCTCATCGTTCCAGTCAAAACCGGACGAGGCTGGTGCTCGTGAGTGGATGACACGATTAGGCGCAGCGTAGGCTTTCACCGCTCGCTCCTCGGCGAGAGCGCCTCCGGCGTCATTGTCGATGAACAGGAAGAGCTCGCGCACGCTCTCCGGGATCGAAACGAGACCGAACCGCTCGTTTCCAAGCGTCGCCCAGCACGGGATCCCGAAGAGCTGCATTGCTGACAGAGCGCTCTCGATACCTTCGGCAAGACCCAGACGCCCCTGCACTGCCGGCGCAAGCCTGACGGCACCGACGCCGAGGCTGCCCAGCGCGCGCTTGGGCCGCTCGAAGCGAGCTAACTTGCCGCTCGCGAGGTCGAGAAACGTCCTGTGCACTGCGATGATGCCCATGTCGGTCGTGACTGCCGCCAACATGGCGGGGAGAAATTGGACAGCCCCGCGCGGCCCAAGCGGCGTACGTTCCAGGTAACGGAGCCTGTCAGATGCGTGCTGGAGACCGCGCTGTGCGAGATATCGTTCGACGGGGCTGTCGGAGATCAACGTGGCCGAATGCCACAAGCGTCGCGCATTGGGACTGAAGTCACCCTGATTTTGATGATTGGCTGTCCCAGCGCCAGAACCATCAAAGAGCTCGCGGCTGCGAACGCCCTGGCGATCCAATGCTGCAATGACGTCCTCATTCGAACATCCGGCGAAGCAATGGAACAGGATGGCCTTTCGCCCCAAGGCCACGCTAAGCGACGGTGTGCGGTCGTCGTGGGCGGGACAGCAGCACATGCCCTTGCCCTGGCGCCATGTTCCCTTGAGACTTTCGACAATCGTGCGGGCGCGGCGTTCGAGTTGATGAGTATTCTTTAGCTGGGGCATCGACCTACTCCGGTTGAGGTGCCCTCCCCGTGCAGCCTCCGCTCTGCACCAGCGCCAAACCGATTTCCTACGCCATATGTTCTATATATGTTCTCTCTCGATTCGGCTATAGAAGGATCGAGAAATGACAATGAAAGCCCTCCTGGTCGGTGGCATTGCCATCGCATCAGCCATGCCCGCCAGTGCCCAGGAATTTCCGATGCCAGCATCAGTTGGCGCCCCCGCCAGCTACTCCGAAGGTATCCGAATTGCCGAAGCATCAAACGGCTTCCAATTGGTTGAGCATGGGCTCTGGCGATCCGCACAGGATGCCCCGGCATCAAGTTTGACCGTGGCAGAAAATGGCCGGGTCAATCTGCCTTACAGATATGAACCCAAGGCCAAAACTGGTCCATCCGGGTTTCGGCGGGCGAGCTACCTGCCCCACGTCTATGCGGCGGAAGCGAAGTATTCATTGCCCACCGGCCTGCTCGACGCGCTCGTCTGGACGGAATCCCGCTATAACCCCCTTGCTGTCAGCCCGGCAGGCGCTGCGGGCCTTGGCCAGCTGATGCCAGCAACGGCAAAGGAACTCGGCGTCTTCAATCGCTTTGACCCCATGGCCAATATCTTCGGCGCGGCGCGGTATCTAAGGCAGATGCTCGACAGGTTCGGCGTAGTTCACCTCGCTGTCGCGGCCTACAATGCCGGTCCAGGTGCAGTCGAACGCGCGGGCGGTATACCGCGGAATGGCGAGACGCCCGGATATGTCCGCGATGTCCTTCGCCATTGGCGTTTTTAGCGATCGCTCCGAAAATTAACCGAAACAGCGTCCACCAATGGATTGCTGCGTAGCTGGACCGTTTTGATGGCGAGCGACGCCACGGGAGTCTAGCCGTTTTTGGCCTCGGCGGGGTACTTGGCTACAATCTGCATAACCTCCTTACCCCACAACGCCAACGCCTCGCGCTTCTCGTTGGTATACTGATGGCGGTGATAAACCCCCGCCACACCGGCCATAGCTGATCCTGACTGGTGATTGAGGACCGCTTCAGAAACCACCAGAGGTATGCCGAGACGCTGGAGACCAGTTGCCACCGTCCGCCGAATGTCATGCATTGTGAAGTGACCGGCCTCGTAGCCGAGCTTCTCGTCCACGCTTGCTCTGATCCGCTTCCAGGCCTTCGATAGTCCGCTAACGCTGTTCGTGTTGGTGACCTTCGATGCCAACAGGATCTGGGTTTGCTTGTGGGCCTCGTCAGGGTCAATCCCCGCAGCCATGAAGACCTCGGTGATTACTGCAAGGGCCTGCGCGGATAGCGGCACCACATTCGCTTTGCCATTTTTCGCTCGGTCGCCCGGGACGGTCCAAACCTTCGCCTTGAAATCGAACTCGTCGCACGCTGCATCGAGCACTTCTCCCCGGCGTTGAGCCGTAAGGACAAGCATCTGGACAAGGTGACCAAACGGATAGCCATCCTCAACCGCAGATTGCCATAGTGCCGCGAGTTCTCGGTCACTGAGTACGCGATCGCGAGGTTCATTCCGCTTCGGACGCCACGCGTCCCGGCAGGGATTGGCGGGCATATGCTCGAGTCTGGTGAGTGCCCAAGTGTAGAAGGTCGAAAGATGGCGATAGACGATCCGCGCCATCGTCAGCGTTTCCCTGCCCCGCTCGAATGCGATCTTCTCAACAAAGCGGCTCACGTCACCTCGGGTAATGGAGTCCGCGAGGCGGTCTCCCAGCTCGGGCTCGATGTACTTTCGGAAGACCCGATCGAACTCCCTCGCGCTGCGCTTTTTGCCCTCGATCTGCTGGGACAAATACGTCTCGTAGAGCTCGGCGACCGTACCGACGCCCTTTGCCCCCTTCCTCTTAGCACCCGGTTTTCTGGCAATGCTCTTGCCCTGCTCGACATCGACAAGCAGATCGCGCGCCTTCTTACGGGCATGAGCGAGGGTAAAACTCGGACCATGGCGTCCGATGGTCACATTCAACCACTTGCCCTGAACCCGCTTGCGCAGAATGTACGTCTTGATACCACTGGCACCCATGCGGAGCCTCAGGCCGGGAACGATACCATCGGCCAGCTCAATCTGACCAGCCGCCGGTGCCTTGAGCCCAGCGATCTTCGCGTCTGTCAAACCTACTTTGTTCGCCATATGTGCCTGCTACCTTAGGTAGCTTTTTGTAGTGGATACTGGCGAACATTTCAAGAACAATGCGGACTATGAATCGCAGATTTCCGCCATTGTTGGACACATGCGGACGCGCTAGGACCCTCTGATCATGGCTCTTAATCAGCGGGTCCTTGGTTCGAGCCCAAGTGCGTCCACCATATTTTCCAAAGATAAAAGCAACTTGCATCTTAGATGACGACGACGTCACTCTGCCGCGCATTCGCGCAGGCGTGCGAGCGGCTATATTATGCTGCTGACCAAGATGCACCGCTCAAGCAAGAGAGTCGCCATCCTCAAACCGCAGCACGCGCGGCCATGGGACGTTGCCGAGCAACACATCCAAAGCCCTTAATGCTGCGATCGTTGAATTCACGCCGCCATGCCTCGGCATGGGGAAAAGCCGCGCAGTTTGCACGAGACTGAAGATCATTCTGTAGAAGAATGGTGCGGGCGGTCGGAATCGAACCGACACTCCTTGCGGAACCGGATTTTGAGTCCGGCGCGTCTACCAGTTTCACCACGCCCGCACGGCTGGGAGAGGCCAAATGGCAAAATCCGACGCGATCGTCCAGCCGAAAATGGGCTTGCCTGTCCCAAGGATCGATTAGCGCCGATTTCGGCATGTGTTGCGGTGCGCGCAAAGGGGCGATAGCCTGGGTTGCGCTATGATCCGCCTGCGTTATAAGCCCGCTTCGTGCAGACATAGATAATTTCAACGGAGAAGGACCATCCTTTGACCGAATCGTCTGCTACGTTCCTGTTATTTGGTGCCACTGGTGATCTGGCGCGCCGCATGATCTTTCCATCGCTCTATAATCTGCTGGCCGATAATTTGCTGCCCGACGATTTTATGATCGTCGCGTCGGCACGGTCGCCGATGAGCGACGAGGATTTTCGTGGTGATGTCGATGCCGCGTTGCGCCAGTTTCTGGCGGCGGATCGCTATGATGCCGATACCGCTGCGACATTCGGCCAGATGATAGTCTATCAACCGGTCGAGGCGGGCAAGGCGGACCAGTTCGTGGCGCTGGCCGAGCGCATCGACGGGCGGCTCGAGCGCGGCCTGTCGGTCTATCTGTCCACCCCCCCTTCCCTGTTCGCGCCCACGGCG